>JANLGB010000003.1:11967-28698 GCA_024653405.1 Candidatus Saccharicenans sp. | reverse complement strand
GTTATTTTCCGGAGACTGCCTTGCCCTTCTCCTCGGCCGGTTTTCCTTCCGGCTCTTTTTCTTTCTTTGACCGGTGCTGGCCGTTCTGCCCGTTGCCGCTGGCAGGAGCATTCTTATGGGCATAATCGGTAATGTACCAGCCTGAACCCTTAAACTGAATGGCCGGAGAAGAAATCAACCGGCACAGAGTTCCCCCGCATTGGGGACAGGTCTCCAGACTGTTTTCGTTTATTTTTTGCAGAATTTCGAAACGACGATGACATTGCTGACAACGGTATTCATACAGCGGCATCTTCGAACTCCCGACTTATCAAGGCTTTGATCAAATTAATTTATATTTTATAGCAAAAAACAACCCCGATGGCAATAAAGCTTCCGGAAGACAGTCCTGTGGTGTGCGCTCAGGCTTCCTGGCCCCCCTTTATTTATCTTACCCTGGATTCAGAAAGTTTTATCTGAATCGTCCTGGAACTTGGGGATACGAGCTTTCTCTTTTTCTTTGCCGAAGTGGAAGCCCAGCAGGAAAGTGGAGAAGATTCCGATTAAAAGCAGCAAGAACTTCCAGAGTTTTTTCATGTTAACCCAATCAAATAAATTTTTTACTAATTCCGCTCGAAAGTCAACCATTCAGACCAAGTTTTTTTAATTTTTTGCTCAAAAGCTTGCCATTTGCCGAAAGCTCACTAAAGGCTTACAATTCAGGTGGAGGCAGAGATGATAAGAAAGTCCTGGTTAGTTCGGGTCTTTCTTGGCTGGCAGCTGCTCTTCCTGGTGGCCGGTCTCTGGGCTCAGGGGCTGAGGAAACCGGTCTGGGCCGGGCAGTTTTATGAGGCCGACCCGGCTAAGCTCAGTCGGCTGCTGGATGTCTACCTGTCTGAAGCTGGAGGCCGGTCAGTTGGGGGAGAGGTGGTGGGCCTGATTTCCCCCCATGCCGGATATGTCTATTCTGGACGGGTGGCGGCCTGCGGCTACAGCCTGGTGAAGGACCGGCCGGTAGACTCCGTGGTCATAATCGGCCCCTCCCATCAATACGGTTTTGAGGGTTGCTCTATCTACCTTCGGGGAGGGTTTGAAACTCCCCTGGGGGTGGCGGAAGTGGACGCTACCCTGGCCAGGGAGCTGTCGCGCCTGTCCGGGTTCGGTTACATACCGGAGGCTCATGCCCGCGAGCATTCGATAGAAGTCCAGGTGCCCTTTATCCAGAAGGTCTTCCCCGGGGCCAGAATTGTGCCGGTGGTCATGGGCTACCAGACCGAGAGCACGGTCCAGGCGCTGGCCGGGGCTCTGGCCCGAGCCCTGTCCGGAAAAAAAGTTCTGGTGGTGGCTTCTACCGACCTGTCTCACTTCCTTTCCCGGGCTGAGGCCAATGAACTTGACCAGAAGACGATCGACCTCCTGCGGCAGCTCGACCTTAAAACCCTGACCCGGAAGATGGAAAGACAAGAAAATATTATGTGCGGCAGCGGGCCGGTTCTGACCCTGCTGCAATATGCCAGGAAACTGGGAAGGCCCCGGGTGGAAGTTCTGTCCTATTCTGACTCGGCCGCGGTCGGCGGGCCGGCTGACCGGGTGGTGGGCTATCTCTCAGCCGCGGTCTGCCTGGAGAAGGCGGCGGGCTGGGCCGACCTGAGCCCGGCAGAAAAGAAAGAATTGCTGAGCCTGGCCAGGCAGGCCATCGAAGTTTTTCTGGAGTCACGGGAAATGATCAGCTACCAGCCGGTCCAGCCTCGCCTGGAAACACCGGCTGGAGCTTTCGTCACCCTGAAAGAACATAACCAGCTTCGGGGTTGCATCGGATTTGCTGAACCCCTGTTTCCTCTCTGGCAGACGGTGGCTAAGGCTGCCGTCCTGGCCGCCACCGAGGACCCCAGGTTTCCCCCGCTGCGAAAAGCAGAATTGAAAGACCTGGAAATTGAGATTTCAGTCCTGGGTCCGCTGCAGCCGGTTAAGGATGTTTCTGAAATCAAGGTTGGCCGACATGGCCTGGTCATCAAGCAGGGAGGTCGCAGCGGCCTCCTCCTGCCCCAGGTGGCCAGCGAATTCGGCTGGGACCGCCAGACCTTCCTGCGGGAACTATGCCGCAAAGCCGGTTTGCCGGACGGAGCCTGGAAGGACTTAAAATCGCTGTCAAAATTCGAAGCCATCGTTTTTCACGACTGAAGCTGAGTCCAAGACCGGTTGCCAAAAGGCTGCCGGGAACTTATAATAAAGTCGGAAGGCAGACATGAGCTGGACAATTTATGGTATTCTCATCATTTTCGGCCTGTTCATTATCCTGATGATCATTAACCCCAACCTGTCGTGTTTCGGCCGGAGAATCCGTTCACCCTTCTATCCTGTCACCAGGAAGAAAAAAATGCGCGCAGTATCCAAAGAATATAAATTTGACCTGGGAGGGCAGGGAAAAACACCGGGCCAGACCAGTCCGCCCGATTCAGCCAAGAAACCAAAAACCGAGGATGACGGATGCAAGCTGGACTGACCGGTTGACCTGGCGGAAGGAGTGGTGGTGCCGCAGGCCGGCGGGAGCAAGAGAGGGGGCAGGCTGAAGTCCAATCCGGCAATTCTTTTTTTATGGCTGGGCTGGCTTTGTCTTTTAGCGCTGGTTGGTTGCCGGCCTTCTCCGATGCGGCTGGTCCCGCCCGAAAGGCTTGATTATCTTGACGGCCAGGCCTCCTTTTCCCTGCAGGGACCTGAGGGGGCAGCCCGCTTTCGCCTGCGTTTCTATTGTCGGCTGGAGGATCAGGTCAGGCTGGAGCTATTTGACCCCCTGGGCCGGTTGCAAACCATCGTCTGGCTCAACGGCGAACGAGCCACCCTGCACCTGCCGGAAGATAGAGTTTTCTGGGAGGACGAGAGCCGGGTGCTAACCTCTGAGGTTTTTGGCCGGGAATTGCCAGGCCGGGAACTGACGAGGATTATTGCCGGACGTTGGTCCGAACTGGCAGCCGATGACGGCTGGCAGTTCCGGGTCGATGAGTCAGGTAAGGTGGTCTCCGGGAAGCGGGATGGCCTGAGCTTTGAAATCAAAGAAACTTTTGCTCCGGGCCGGGTGCCGAAAACAGTTCATTTTTCATCGCCTGACTACAGCGTTAGAATGAGGCTGCTTAAAGTCAATTTTAACCGGCCTCGGCCGGAAACGATTTTTCGGCCCTCTCTTCCGGCCGGAACCAGGAAGCTCGAATGGGAAGAAATTTCAGGCCGATGGAAAAAATAACCGCCAGCTCACTGGCCAAAATCAATCTCGGGCTGGAAGTGGGTCGGCGCCGGGAGGACGGTTATCATCAATTAACCACCCTTTTCCAGACGGTTAACCTCAAGGACCGCTTGACTTTTGAAATTCGCCCGGACGGGGAAATTTCCCTGGCCGGGAACCGCCCTGATGTCCCCTGGGATGAAGCCAACCTGATCTACCGCGCCGCCCTTCTTCTGCGCCAGGCTTGCGGCCGAAGGCCCGGGGTTAGCATCAGCGTGAACAAGACCATCCCGCCCGGGCGGGGACTGGCCGGCGGCAGCAGCAACGCCGCCGTCACCTTGCTGGCCCTCAACCGTCTGTGGGAGCTCCATCTCAGCCCAGAGAAACTGCACCAGCTGGCCACATTCCTGGGGGCTGATGTCCCCTTTTTCCTGCACGGGGGGCTCTGTCTGGGCCAGGGGAAGGGCGAGCTATTACAGCTGCTGCCGGAATTGGCGCCGGCCTGGGTGCTCCTGGTGGTGCCCGATTTTCCTGTTTCCACGGCCATGGTTTACGGGGAGTTTGACCGTCTGTCGGGCTTCTTGACTTCAACTGGTAAAGAAAGTAAAATTATGGAGTTTTTAGAGTCTAAGAACTTTCTTACATTCAAGCATTTAAGAAACGATTTAGAACCGGTAGCTTTTAAGATATATCCTCAGCTGGCTGAGATGAAGAGGGAAATGGCCGCCGCGGGGGCGGAGTTATCCCTGTTAAGCGGATCGGGGTCAGCTGTCTTTGGCTGGTTTCAGGAACCGTCCCTGGCCCAGCAGGCTGCCGGCAGGTTCGCCCGCAACTATCAGGTTTGGCTGGTAGAGACTGTCGGACGGGAGAAGTACTGGCAAGAGCTCGGCACTGGGGCGTAGCCAAACTGGTAAGGCAACGGACTTTGGATCCGTCATCTGGAGGTTCGAGTCCTCCCGCCCCAGCTCTGATCAAGACCGGGAGAGGAATAGAAAATGAAAGTATTTTCAGGTTCATCCAACCCGCAGCTGGCCCAAAGGATTGCCAGCTATCTGAAAATTGAACTTGGCCGTTGTGTCCTGGACAGATTTGCTGACGGTGAGATTCATTTTTACATCGATGAAAACGTCCGGGGCGAAGATGTTTTTGTCATTCAGTCCGGCTGCTCTGACGCCAATTTTCATCTGATGGAACTGTTCCTGATGTTGGATGCCTTCAAGCGGGCCTCGGCCGGCCGGATCACGGCCGTAATTCCCTATTTTGCCTATGCCCGACAGGACTGGAAGGACCGACCCCGGGTGCCGATTTCAGCCAGGCTGATGGCTGACCTGCTGGAGACCGCAGGAGCCAACCGGGTGCTGACCATGGACCTGCATTCTCCCCAGATTCAGGGCTTTTTCTCCATCCCGGTTGACAACCTGATGGCCGCACCGGTCATTGCCAGCCACATCAGGACGCTTAACCTGGCCAACCTGACCATCGTTTCACCCGATGCCGGGGGCGTCGGCCGGGCCAGGGTCTTTGCCAAGCGGTTGGATGCCAGGCTGGCCATCATCGACAAGAGGCGCCCGGCGCCTAACGTGGCCCAGGTGCTCCATGTCATCGGTGAGGTTCGGGACCAGGACGTGGTCATATTCGATGACATGGTGGACACTGCTGGCACCCTGACCCTGGGCGTGGAGGCCCTGCGGCGGGAAGGAGCCAGGAGAATTTTTGCCGCCTGTACCCATCCGGTGCTGTCCGGGGAAGCGGTGGAACGAATCGAAAAATCGGGACTGGAAAAAGTCTTTGTCACCGATACCATTCCCCTGAAGGACAAGGCCAGCCGGAGCGATCGATTCCAGGTGCTGTCCGTGGCTGAGCTGTTTGGCGAAGCCATTAGAAGAATAAACGAGGGTAGTTCTGTAAGCTCTCTTTTTACCTGAGGAGGAAACAAATGACACTGGTAATTAAAGCCGAAAAAAGAACCGATCTGGGCAAGAATGCCTCAGGGAGGTTGCGACGCCAGGGGCTGGTCCCGGCCATTCTCTACGGCCAGTCGATGGTAAGCGTTCCGCTGAGCCTGAAGAAAAAGGATATCATCGAAATCCTGAAATCGGAAACCGGGGAAAACACCATTTTCCGGGTGGCCTATGACTCGGAAGAAAAAGATGTAATGATCAAGGAAGTCCAGATTAATCCGGTGACCGATGAGTTAACCCACGTTGACCTGATCAGTATTTCCATGGACAAGCCGGTCCGGGTATCGGTACCGGTGGAACTGGTGGGGGAACCGGTCGGGGTCAAGGTGGAAGGCGGCCTGGTTGACTTCCTGCTGCGTGAACTCGACATCGAATGCCTGCCGCGGGAAATTCCCGAGTCGATCAAGATAGATATCAGTCCTCTCCACCTGCACCAGTCTTTCAAGGTGATGAACCTGGAGCTCCCGACCGGCATCAAGATTCTGCACGAACCCCAGACGGCGATTGTGGTCATAAGCAGCGTGGCTGAAGAAGCCGCCCCGGCTACCACTGAGGAAGTGGTAGAAACGGCTGAGATGAAAGAGCCGGAAGTTATCAAGAAAGAACGCAAGAAAGAGGAAGAAGAAGAGACCAAGGGGTGATGAGTGTGGCTGGTGGTCGGTCTGGGCAATCCGGGGGCAGAATACAGGCAGACTAGGCATAATGCCGGTTTCCTGGTAGTCCAGTCCCTGGCCCGACAGTGGAACTTGCCACTGAGAACCAGGGCTAGCCGTTCCCGGGTGGCCGAGACCAGAAGAGGCCGTTCCCAGCTCATCCTGGCCCTGCCCCAGACCTACATGAACCTGAGCGGTCAAGCGGTGCAGGCCTTGATGGCTAAGTACCGGGTGAAACCGCAGAATCTGATCGTCGTCTATGACGACCTGGACCTGGACCTGGGTCAGGTCCGGGTGCGGCCGAGCGGCAGTCCCGGCAGCCACAAAGGTATGAAATCAATCGTGGCCGCCATCGGGACTCAGGATTTTCCCCGCGTCCGGGTGGGCATCGGCCCCAAGCCGGCCGCGGCTGAGGCGGCCGATTATGTCCTGGAAGAATTCCCGCCTGAAGAGTGGGAAAGATTGCAACCGGCGCTAGCCGTTGCCTGCCGGGCGGTGGAAATGATAATTGACGGAGAACTGGCCCGGGCCATGAATATGTTTAACCGGCGAAAAAAGGAAGCCGAGGTCGGGTCGGATTGATTTTTCGGAGGAATCAGGTAAAATAAGGATTCTTCTCCTTGCTCCGGAGCTGAAGCCCCGGGGCTTTAAATCCATAAGGAGGAAATTATGAACCAATACGAAACGGGTTTTATTGTTGCCCCCAACCTGCCAGAAGAAGAAGCCACGGCCCTGATCAACCAGCTGGCTGAGGTCATCCCGGCCAAAAATGGCCAGATGGTCAAGAAAGACTTCTGGGGAAAGAGGAAACTGGCCTATCCCATCAAGAGATTCAACGAGGGCCTGTACGTGTTCTTTATCTACCAGGGCTCTCCGGCCGTCGCGGCCGAGCTGGAAAGAAGGTTCAAGCAAACCGATGCCATCCTGCGGTTCATGACTATCAAGCGGGATCCCAGGGATGTGCTGAAGGGCAAGAAGAAAATCAAGACCGTGGAAGCGGCCGAAAGCGCCCCAGCCGGAGCCGAACCCCGGGTCGAAGAGCCTTCACGGGAGGAGGTAAAGTAAGATGGCCAACAGAGAAGAAAGAGAAAAGACCGAAAGAGCCCCGTCCAGAAAATTCTTCCCGCCTAAGAAAAAGGTCTGCCGTTTCTGCGAGAGAAATCTCCGGGACATAGATTATAAAGCGGTGGAGATACTGCGGAAGTACATTCCCGACCGGGGCAAGATCGCTCCCCGCCGCATCACCGGCACCTGTGCTTACCACCAGCGGAAGCTGGCCAGAGCCATCAAGCGGGCCCGGATTATGGCCCTTTTGCCCTTTGTGGAAGACTAAGGTGGAGGAGGCGGCTGATGAAAATCATACTCTTGGAGAATGTGGAAAAAGTCGGGCGAAAGGGAGATATCCTGGAGGTGACACCGGGTTTTGCCCGGAATTATCTAATTCCCAGGAAACTGGCCCTGGAAGTCACTCCGGGTAATCTGAAGTCGGTGGAAATGCAGCAGAAAGCCCTGAAGAAGAAACTGGAAAAGGAACGGCTGACTTTCCAGGAATTAATCAAGCAGCTTAACCAGGTCAGCCTCACTTTCGTCCGCAAGTCCAGCGAGAAAGACATCATTTTTGGTTCAGTCTCGGCTGCGGACATTCAGGCAGAACTGGCCCGCCTGGGGTTTGACATAGACCGGAAAAAAATTATTCTGGATGAACCGATAAAAAGACTGGGAACCTTTTCCGTTCCGATCAAGGTTTACCACGAAGACCGAGCCGAAGTAAAGGTGGTGGTCGTCAAGGAAGAAGCCCCGGTGCCAGAAGGCCAGGCAGAGCCCCAGAACTGAGAACGGCCGGGCTGCAAGAAGCGTCTCTTTTAATAAAAAAAATAGGGAGGCCGGGCCTCCTGAGAAGAGAGAGAGCATGGAATTGGATCTGACCGTTCTCAAGAAAACGCCACCCCACAGCCTGGAAGCAGAAAAAACTGTTCTGGGCGGGATCCTGGTCAACAACGCCTACCTGAACCTGGTTCTGAGCCAGATTTCACCCGAAGATTTCTACCGTGACGCCCATCGCCAGATTCTGGAAGGCATGATCAGGCTGATGGACCGGAGCCAGCCGATCGACCTCCTGACCCTGAGCGACGAGCTGCAGAAAGCCGGGGTGCTGGAAGAAATCGGCGGCGCCGCCTACCTGGCCTCCTTGATGGACGGCGTCCCCCGGACTCTGAATATCGAGTACTACGCCCAGATTATCAAAGAAAAATCCCTGCTGCGAAAGCTGATTCTGTCTTCGGCCAAAATCATCAATACTTCCTATGAGCAGCAGGCAGATGCTGACACCCTGATTAGCGAAGCCCAGCAGGCCATCGTGGAAATTGCCGAGGCCAAGATTAAGCCCGGGTTCATCCCGGTCGGCGCCCTGACCGGGGACATGCTGGAGACCATCAGGCAGCTGGCCGAGCGCCGGGAAGCGGTGACGGGAGTGCCCACCGGCTTCATCGAGCTGGACAACCTGACCGGCGGTTTCCATCCGTCCGAATTCATCGTGCTGGCCGCCCGTCCTTCGATGGGCAAAACTGCCCTGGCCCTGAACATCTGCCAGCACGTGGGTCTGAGAACCGATTACTATGCCGGCTTCTTCTCGATAGAAATGGCCAAGGAACAGGTGGCTCTGCGACTGCTGTGTGCCGAGGCCCAGGTGGATTTAAGAAAGGCTCGTTCCGGCTTCATCAGCGAGCGGGATTTCGAGCGGCTGCAGCTGGCGGCCGAAACCCTGTCTCAGGCCCGCATCTACATCGATGAATCGGCTGCCCTGTCGGTGATGGAGATGAAAGCCAAGTGCCGGCAATTAAGGCTGGAAGGGCACCTGGACATCGTTTTTGTGGATTATATCCAGTTGATGCGGACCGGAGGCCGCTTTGAAAACCGCAACCAGGAAATGTCCTTTATATCGCGGTCGCTCAAGGAGATGGCCAAGGAACTGCGCATCCCGGTGGTCGGGGTGTCGCAGCTCAGCCGGGCCCCGGAAAAAATGCGCAAGGAACCCAAGCCGATGCTGTCCGACCTGAGGGAGTCCGGAGCCATCGAACAGGATGCCGATGTGGTCATCTTCATCTACCGCCCGGATTACTATCATCCGGAGGATGAAGCCATCAAGGGCATCGCCGAGGTCAACGTGGCCAAGCAACGCAACGGGCCACTGGGCAGCGTTCCCCTAGTCTTCCTGCGGGAATACGCCAAGTTTGTCAACATGGATTTCAGCTATAGACGCGAAGAGGAAGTCTGAGCCCGGCCGATGGAAAAGCGAATCTGGATACCTTTTTTCGGAAATTTTTTCTGCGAGCTGGGCCAGGTCTATGACCTGGCCGTCAGAGGCTTCAGGGCCATCTTTCAAAAGCCCTTCGAGAAAAGAAATTTCTGGCAGCAACTGGAAGAGGTCGGAGTTAATTCCCTGCCGGTGGTCTCCCTGACCGCAGCTTTCGGTGGCTTGGTGTTTGGCCTGCAGGCCTACCTGGCTTTCCACCGCTATATCGGGCCGGGCTCAGAATCACAGGGAGGGCCGATCATCGCGGTCGGCCTGTGCCGGGAGCTGATTCCCATCCTGGTTGGGTTGATGGTGGCCGGGCGGGTGGGTTCAGCCATGGCCGCGGAAATCGGGACCATGAAGATAACCGAGCAGATCGATGCTTTGTTCAGCCTCGGGGCTAACCCGGTTAAGTACCTGGTGGCTCCCCGGATCCTGGCCAGCATGATCATGGTGCCCTGCCTGACCCTGTACGGAGATGTCATCGGCATCTTCGGCGGCTATGCCTATAACGTCCTGTTGATGAAAGTCAACAAGACACTGTACCTCCAGAATACATTGAAATATTTCGAGATGTGGGATATTTCTGTCGGCTTGATCAAGGCCCTGGTGTTCGGGCTGGTGATAGCCATTGTCGGTTGCTGGCAGGGCATGACAGCCGAAGGGGGAGCGGAAGGCGTCGGCCGGGCCACCACCAAGTCGGTGGTGGTGGCCAGCATCACCATCCTGATTCTCAATTTCTTCCTGAGCAAGGTTCTGCCGGCCACCCTGTGATAGCCAATGAGCAAGATAAAGATTGTTGACCTGCACAAATCGTTCGAGGGCAAACAAGTCCTTAAAGGCCTGAACCTGGAAATTCAAGCCGGCGAGACCATGGTCATCATCGGGCAGAGCGGCTCGGGGAAGAGCGTTCTTCTGAAACACATCATCGGCATCATGAAACCCGACCGCGGCCAAGTCTTCATCGACGGTCGGGAAATCTCGGCCCTGCCCGACGAGGAAATAATGAAACTCAGCCGGAAATTCGGCCTGCTGTTTCAGGGCGCGGCCCTGTTTGATTCCCTGACCGTGGCCGAAAATGTAGCTTTCGGCCTGAGGCGACATACTACTCTGGGAGAGGCCGAAATACAGCGGCTGGTGCGGGAGAGCCTGGAACAGGTCGGGTTGCGGGGAGTGGAAAACCTGCTGCCCTATGAACTTTCGGGCGGGATGAAGAAAAGAGTGGGGCTGGCCCGGGCCATCGCCTACAGCCCGGAAATAGTTCTTTATGATGAACCGACCACTGGCCTCGACCCCATCCGGGCTGATGCCATCAATTGCCTGATATTGCAGCTCAAAGAGAAGCTGAGGGTGACTTCAGTCATAATCACTCATGACATGAATACCACCTACAAGGTGGCCGACCGGGTAGCCATGCTCTATGACGGCCGAATTATAGAAGTGGGCACGCCGGAGGATATCAGAAATTCAGCCAACCCGGTGGTCCAGCAATTCATCAATGGCCGGGCCGAAGGACCGATTACTGAGTGGTGAGGAGAGAATAATGACGATGAAACGGGAAATGAAAGTAGGCCTTTTTCTCTCGGGCTTTTTTCTGCTGCTGGCCGTGCTGATATTGTCCGTGGGCGATGTGCAGGAGCTGTTCAAGAAACAGGGCTACCGGGTTTACGCCGTTTTCGATTCAGCTCTGGGGCTTGAAAAGAATGCCGCGGTCAAGATGGCCGGGATCAAAATCGGCCTGGTCAAGGGCATCGCCCTGGACGGGCGCCGGGCCAGGGTCACCATGAGCATTTATCCCGATTACCGGATTCCCCATGGCTCCAAAGCCACCCTGGCTTCGCTCGGCATCCTGGGGGAAAAATATGTGGAAATCGTCCCCGGCCGGGAAGCTTCCTTCTACGGGCCCGAAGAAGTCATGGACTCCCTCCCGCCGATCAGTTTTGACCAGTTAGGAACCCAGCTCATGTCCCTGGGGGAAGATATTAAGAAGGTGGCGGCTTCGGTCAACAGCGTGTTGCAGAAAGACCTGGGCCCCAACTTGAGAAAAACGCTGGAAAACCTGGCCTCGCTGACCGGGGAGTTCGACAGCTTACTCAAAGAGAACCGTTCTTCTCTGCACCAGGCCTTAGAAGATTCCGGCCAGACTTTCAGCACCATCAACCAGGAAGTGGAAACAGTCTCCAAAAGGCTGCAGGAGACCCTGAACGAGATCAAGGGCCTGGTCCAGGAAAACCGGCCCGGTATTCAGGACAGTCTCAAGAAGCTGGATGAAGCCCTCACCGGGCTGCAGGAATCGCTGGAAACGTTGCAGACGGTGCTGGGCAGAATAGAGAAAGGCGAAGGCACTGCCGGCAAGCTGGTCCAGGAACCGGACCTTTATGACGAGGCCCGGGAAACCGTGGGCCAGATTAAAAGGATTACCACCTCTGTCTCGGCTTTTGATTTCGGGGGCGGGGTCCAGGGGGCTTATTACGGCAGCAGTGAACTGTTCAAGGGGTCAATCTACGGCCGCCTCTGGTGGAAGGGCCGGGCCCTGCTCTCGGCCGGTCTTATCCATAATCCCTGGGAAGATAAGTTTGTCTATTCCCTGGAGGCCGGTTGGCGCTGGCGGTGGCTGGTGGCCCGGGGTGGCTTGATTGAAAGCCGGTTCGGGGCTGGACTGGATTGGTACCTGTTCAACAGCCGGCTGGCGCTGAGCGCTGAAGCTTTTGATTTCAACCGGACCCCCCGGCCGCAATTCAGAGTTTATGGACGGATTTATCCGGTTAAAAACTTATATTTGCTGTTGGGGCTGGATGATTTTTCCCTGGCCGAGCGCCGGGAAATCTTCTTCGGCCTGGGGCTGGAGCTCAGATGAAAAAGGGAACGGTTTTTGTCTGCCAGAACTGCGGTTTTCATTCGCCCAAGTGGCTAGGCCGCTGCAGCCAGTGCGGCGAATGGAACACCATGGTCGAGGAGCTGGAAGAAGAATTGGCCCCGGAGCTCCCGGAGAGCGGCGGCGAACCGGTTCTTTACGAAGATATAAAGGAAACCACCAGCCAGAGAATCCCGGTTGGCATCGACCAGTTCAATAACGTCCTGGGCGGCGGGCTGGTGCTGGGTTCGGTGGTCCTGATTGGCGGTGAGCCGGGCATCGGCAAATCCACCCTTCTGCTCCAGGTGTCGCGCGACCTGGCAGCCGAAGGCAGCCCGGTGTTGTATGTATCTGGCGAGGAATCCCTGGAACAGATCAAGCTTCGGGGAGACCGGCTCGGTCTGAGCCGGGAGAAAGTCTTCCTCCTGGCCGAAACCAGCCTGGAAAGAATCCTGAACGCCGCCGACCGCATGAAGCCCAGGGCTCTGGTCATCGATTCCGTCCAGACCATCTTTTCTCCCCAGTTGACTTCCAGCCCGGGCACCATCAGCCAGGTGCGTGAAGTAACCAACTGGGTCTTCCGCCTGGCCAAGCGCAACCAGATTCCGGTTTTCCTGATCGGGCATATCACCAAGGAAGGCAGCCTGGCCGGACCAAAGTCCCTGGAACACATGGTGGATGTGGTACTTTTGTTCGAGGGAGAGAGGGACCATAATCACCGGGTACTGCGGGTGCTGAAAAACCGCTTCGGCCCAGTTTCGGAACTGGCCATTTTTGAAATGAGCCAGTCCGGCTTGCAGCCCATAGATAATCCCTCGGCTTTCTTTCTGCGGGAAAGGCCCCAGAATGAGCCGGGCAGCGTGGTGGTAGCCACCATCAAGGGTTCGCGACCGCTTCTGGTGGAAATCCAGGCTCTGGTCTCGTCCACCCTGTTTTCTGGCAATCCGCGCCGGATGTCTATTGGCCTGGACCATTACCGGGTGTCGATGCTGCTGGCCCTGGTGGAAAAGAAAGTTGGTTACAGCTTTGCCGGAGAGGACATCTATCTGAACGTGGCCGGTGGCCTGGAAGTGGCTGAGCCGGCGGCCGACCTGGGTGTGGTGCTATCGGTCATTTCCTCCATCAAAAATCTGCCGCTGCCGCGAGAACTGGCCGTCTTCGGGGAGGTCGGGCTGAGCGGGGAAATCCGCTCGGTCAGCCAGCCGATGGCCAGAGTCAAGGAAGCCCGGTCCTTGGGCTTGGAAACGGTGCTGATGCCGGCCGGCAATCTGCCCCAGCTTCAGGGAGAAAACCTCAAGGGCATCCGCTGCCTGGGAGTGACCTCGGTCCGCCAGGCCCTGGCCCAGGTGTTTTAATTTTCCTGCCAATTTTGTAAAATAAGGCCGAACCTGAAAGAAGGATTAATATGGGCTTAATATTATTCAGGTTAATAATCATCATTCTGGTTCTGGTGGCAGGATATTTCTATCCACCCTTTACCCTAAACCGGACCGGTGGGGCCCTGGTCGGCCTGCTGCTGGGCGCGCTGATCATACTTCTGGAAACCAGGGTGCGACGGGCGCAGTTCAGAATAATCTGGACAGCCTCAATCGGGACCCTGCTGGGTGTCCTGGCCGGCTGGCTGCTGGGCTCTATTTACCACACGGTCGTGCGCACCTCGGACATGGCTTCTTTCATCCGCATCTTTTTCCTGATTGCCTTTCCCTACATAGGATTTCTCCTCGGCATCAAGAAACCGGAATGGCTGGAACCGAGTTTTTTTGCCAACTTCTTTCGCAGCCAGGGAGCAGAACGGACTTATAAGCTGCTGGACACCTCGGTCATCATCGACGGCCGGATTGCTGAAGTTTGTGGCACCGGTTTCGTCGACGGAGACCTGGTGGTTCCCCAGTTTGTACTGAAAGAGTTGCAGCTGGTTGCCGACTCGCCCGACCCGCTGAAAAGGCAGCGCGGTCGCCGGGGTCTGGAAGTTCTGGACCGACTGCAGAAGACTGCCAAGATCAAGGTGGTGATTTCCGACCTGGATTTTCCTGAGATTAAAGACGTTGATTCTAAGCTGATCGAATGTGCCAAGGCTCTTAAGGCCAAGATCATCACCAATGATTTTAACCTCAACAAGGTGGCCAAGCTCCAGGGGATAGAGGTTCTTAACATCAACGAACTGGCCAATGCGCTGAAACCGGTGGTCCTGCCCGGAGAAACCATGAGGGTCTTCATCCTGAAAGAAGGCAAGGAAAAGGACCAGGGCGTGGCCTACCTGGATGATGGGACCATGGTGGTGGTAGACAATGCCCGCCGGATGATCGGTCAGACAGTTGATATCACGGTGACTTCGGTCCTGCAGACTACGGTGGGCAAGATGATTTTTGGCCGGTATAACGGCGAACTCCGTTAGGCGGGATGGCGGCATGAAACTCAAGGCCGGGCTGGGCTATGACCTCCACCGGCTGGTTCCGGGTCGGAGGCTGATTATCGGGGGAGTCGCCATTCCCTCTGACCGCGGTTGCCTGGCCCATTCGGACGGCGATGTGCTGGTTCATTCCCTGATTGACGCCCTGCTGGGTGCGGCCGGTGCGGGCGACATCGGCCAGAGGTTTCCGGATACCGACCCGGCTTATGAGGGAATTTCCAGCTTGGAGCTCCTCCGCCGGGTGATGGCCGAGGTTCGGGCCGCCGGCCTGACCGTGGTGAATACCGACAGTGTCCTGATCCTAGAAAAACCGCGACTGGCCCCTTATATGGCGGCCATGAAGGCTAACCTGGCGCCCCTGCTGGGAATTGAGGCGGACCACATCGGTCTCAAGGCCAAGACGGCTGAAGGCCTGGGAGACATCGGCGCTGGACAGGCGGTGGCCTGCTGGACGGTAGCCCTGCTTGGAAGTTAGTTGGCCTCTGGAAGAAAAGGGCGTTATCATCGATAAAAATGCCTCGGCCCAAAGGACGGTGGATCTAATACCCTTTAACGGCCCAGGCTTGCTCAAAAGTTGATTGCCAGCGGCGGTCCTGAATCTCTGGCGCACCGAGTGGGGGGCAACTGTTTTCCGACCAGGATGCCCCAGAATTATCTGCCGCCCCTGTTTGCTTCCAGGCTTGTCAGAGGCTACGTTTTCCAGTTCGGGCTCAAGGCTATTGAAGTCTATTTCTGCCAGTTGATTGAAGACTTGAATAAGGCTAACTGAGTTATCTCAACTGATTTCGCCGGTAATGTAGGCCCGGGTTCTGGGGTCGCGAGGAGAAGTCAGGACTTCAGAAGCCGGACCGAATTCTACAAGCTCACCGAAATAGAGGAAAGCCACATAATCAGCCAGCCTCCTGGCCTGCCTCAGGATGTGAGTTACCAGGACAATGGTGTAATTCTGTTTCAGGGAGAGGAGCTGGACTTCAACGTTGCGGCTGGATTGGGGGTCTAAAGCCGAGGTCGGCTCGTCACCCAGAATGACTTCGGGCTCCACCGCCAGGCCCCGGGCCAGGCACAGGCGCTGTTGCTGTCCTATCGACAGCCGACTGGCCGGTTCCTGGAGTCGTTGCCGAACCTCGTCCCAGAGCCCGGCCAGTCTTAGATACTTTTCTACCAGCCCGTCCAGCACCGGTCGTGCTTTGATTCCCAGCAACCTCGGTCCGAAGGCCACGTTGTCGTAGATGGACAGGGGCAGGACCTGCGGTTTCTGGGAAAGCAATCCCATCCTTTTCCTGATAAGGGTGACATCCACTTCCGGGCGGTAAATATCCTGCCCGTCAACCAGCACCTGGCCCTCCACCCGGACTCCATCCTGCTCGTCCAGCAGGCGGTTCAGGCTTTTGAGCAGGGTGGTCTTGCCGCAGCCCGAGGGGCCGATGATGACCGTAATGCTGTTCTCAGGAATGTGGAGGTTGATATTTTTGAGGGCCTGGTTTTTGCCGTAATAGACGTTCAGGTTCTTAACCACCAGTCGGCTCCGGGTTTCCATGGCTGTACTCCGTTCAAAGGATTTTATGCCGGCTGAGCCTGCGGCTCAGGCTACGGGAGACCAGGCTGATAATCAAGATCAGGAGGGTCAGGATGGCGGCCGAAGCGTAGGCTCTCTGCTGGACGGCCGGGAAAGGAGAATTCAGCTGGAAGAAAATGGCCAGGGGCAGGGTGGCCACCGGCTGTAGCAGCGAAGTGGTGATTTTATCGGTGTAGCCGGCCGTGAACAGGACGGCCGCGGCATCTCCCAGACCGCGGCCGACGGCCATCAGAACCGCCGTAACCAGGCCGGGAAAAGTTTGCCGCAGCACAACCCTGGTAGCGGTCTGCCAGCGGCTGGCTCCAAGAGAATAGGTGGCTTCTTTAAGCTCAGACGGGACCAGCTTCATGGTTTCGTCCAGGGCCCGACTCAGGATGGGCAGCTCCACCAGGGCCACGGTCAAAATCCCGGCCAGGAGGGAAGCCCGCAGATGAAAGGTTATCATCAACAAGAAGCCAAAGGCCCCATAGACGATCGATGGAATACCCCAGAGGACGTCGAGAGTAAACCTGATGGACTCGGCCAGCAGGGATTTTTTCCGCAAGTAGCTGTGGAGGAAAATAACTCCCGGCAGAGCGATAATCAGAGCCAGCAGAGTGGCTCCCAGCACCAGCTGCAGTGAGCCCAGGATGGCATTGAGAATCCCCCCTTCCCGGCCGAGGTAATAACCGCTGCCGGGAATCCGGATTATCATCGAAAGTTTAAGAGCGGGGAGGCTTTTCCATAAGATTATGGCCATAATTAAAACCAGGCTCGCCAGGACCAACATGGCCGCTTCAGCCATGTTGG
>JANLGB010000003.1:0-11957 GCA_024653405.1 Candidatus Saccharicenans sp. | reverse complement strand
CCTTCTTTACCCAGGTAATAGCCGCTGCCGGGGTTCCTGGTGATCATCGACAGCTTAAGCGCCGGTAAGCTTTTCCAGAGAATGGTCAGAAGAATCAAGACCAGGCTCAGCAGAACCACCGTGGCTGAGGCCTGCATCAGCAGCTTAAAAAAAGATTCTATCCGGCGGCGCCTTTTCAGGTGCCAGCCGGTTTCAACCGAGGCCTGGTTTTTCATGCTGTCCTCCGGCTGATTCTCACCAGATACCAGCGGGCCAGGATGCTGAACCCGACCACGATGATCAGCAGCAGCAGGGCGGCCAGGTTCAGGGCCGATTCGTACCCGGGGATGGACATCATCTCGCCGTAATTGTTAGCCAGCAGGGCCGGCAGCGGGTAGGCCGGGGAAAAAAGTGACCGAGGAATCACCGGAACGTTGCCCACCACCATCAGCACGGCGATCGTTTCCCCGAAGGCCCGGGACAGACCCAGGACACAGGCGGCCAGGATCCCGGGAAAGGCCTTTTTCAGCACGACGTACCTGGTCACCTCAAAACGGGTGGCCCCGAGTGACAGGGCTGCTTCTCTGAGAGCCAGGGGTACAGAACTCAGGACTTCGACCGAAACGCTGATGATGGTCGGAAGAATCATCACCGCCAGAACCAGCCCGGCGGCCAGGATGCTGTAGCCGGAACTCTGACGGCCAAGGAGCGGCGCCAGGTAGCGGCTGACTACTGGAACCACTACCAGTAAACCCCACAGGCCATAGATAACTGAGGGTAACCCGGCCAGCAGGTCGAGGACCGGCTGGAACATTTTCTTCAAGCGGGACGGGGCGTACTCGGAAAGGTAAACGGCTGTCAGGACGGAAACCGGTACAGCCAGTCCAAAGGCTGTTATGGTCACCCAGATGGTGCCCAGAATAAAAGGCCAGAGGCCAAAATGTCCCCGGCTGGGCTGCCAGGCTGAGGAAAAAAGCAGAGCGGGAAGCGACTTAAAAGAAAGCAAAGGAAAAGCTTTTAGCAGCAGCGCCAGGAAAATGGTCACAGCCAGGGCCAGCGGGAAAAGAGCGAAAATTCCCGTAAAAAGCCTGGGAGTCCTGTCCCTCTGGCCTGCCCCGGCCGGAATCATTTTGACTCCTCCTTAAGGTTAAGTTCCTTTAGTTTTTGCCGTTCCCGCTCGACCGTGCTGGCATCCAGCCTGAGATAACCGGCGGCTTCTACCAGTCGCTGTCCCTCGACCAGAACCCAGTCCAGGAAAGCGAGAGTGGTCCGGCTCCGCATAGTTTTCTTTATAACCAGATACAGGTCGCGGGCCGGGGGAGAAGGATAAAGCCCGGCGCTAATGCCGGCCGTCAGCCGGTCGCGGTCCTGGTAGAAAGATTCTTCCGGGCTGATCTGGCCATCTTGATTAAGGTCCAGGGGCACTATGGCCAATCCCTGGTGCGGCTTTAAGGTGTCCGGGCTATAGGCAAAATTAAGGTTGTTAAAACCGAGGCCGTAAGGGTCGCGGCGCACGGCTTCGGCCAGGCCGGGGTCACCGTAGATGGCAATGCCCTGAAGGTCTTCCTGGTGGGCACCAAGGAAAGCGGCCCAGGTCTCGGCCGCCCCGCAGGCGTCGGAGCGGGTGTAAACCCTGATGGGAGTCTGGCCGTTCAGGCCGAGCAGTTCTTCCCAGTACTTGATTTTGCCTTCCACATATATGGCCCGGAGTTTCTCCCGGGTCAACCCTTTTTGTAGGATGGTCTGGAGAAAGGGGTTATTCTGGTTGAGGGTGCCGACCACCGCATCCCTGGCCACCGCCAGGGGCAGCGCTCCGCGGGCCAGCTCTTCGGGGTAGATATTGCGGGAGACCAGGCCGATGTCCACCAGCCCGGCCAGAACATCGGCCATGCCTTTGCCCGCTCCCCCGGCCTGAAGGTCGATTTTCACCCCGGGGTTTTCTTTCTGGAACTCTTCGGCCCAGCGCACGGCCAGGGGGTAAAGAGCCCAGGCGCCAGAGATGCTGATTTTGCCTGATAAAGCCGGAGACTGTCCGGCCATGAGGCTGGAAGCCCGGGTCAAAGAAAACCCGGGAATCAGAATAAACAGAATCAGCCAGACGCCAGCTAAAAAATTCAAGCAGCGAACCCGGGCCGGAAAAACAAAAGGCTGGGCAGGAGCCGGCGACGGCAGGAGCTTTTTTCTTTGAATATCAGTCATGTCCTAATCCTCGTTTCATTTTTCTTAAAAGCCAACCTGCAATTGCAGTAGGGCCAGGCGGTAGTCAGGACCGCTTTCCAGGCGGTGATATTCAAAATTAGCCTGCACCTTGGACATGGGGCTCAGGAACCAGTTGGCCCCGGCGGTATAGACCAGGTGACTCTGACCGGGCAGGCTGCGGTCCGGGTTGAAATAATCCAGTTTTAAGACCAGCTGGTATCTATCGGGTTTGAGGTCGAAAGCCCCCAGGAGATACCAGCCGGCTTTTTCCGTCTGGTCATCCCGGCCGAAGATGTATTCAGCGCTCAGGTGCAGATGGCGGTAATGCCAGCTGGCTTCCAGCCCGTAGCGGTTCCTGATCAGGTTGGCTGAGGTGGTGGTATCAAATCTCCGCCCGTTATAAACAGAAAACCCGAGCCTCAGCCCCCGGGCCGGGTTGGCCGTCAGCCGGCCGGCAAAATCTTTATGTTCATTGTCGTCTTTTTTATTGAGTCCCGAGCCATTCAGAAAACCCAGGGTATAATTAAATATGGAAAGGCGGCCGAACACCACCAGCCCGATATCTCGGCCGGCGGAACCATTATCTCGGCCGGGAGCCAGCAGGTCCACCACCCGGGAGCGGTTGATGGTCAGAAGCTGACCGGCCGAGGTGGTGCTCTCCAGGCTGAAAGGTACCAGAAACTGGCCGCCCCTGAGGTTCAGTTTCTCATCCAGGATGACTTCGGCCTGGGCGTCGAGAAGGGCCGGCGAGCGGACCAGGTCGGCCTGGATCTTAAACCGCAGCCTCTTCAGGATGTTTCCCCCCAGGCTCAAACGCGCCCGCCGGATGGAAAAGGTGTCCTCGGCTTGGGTTTGGCCGGTAAACAAAAGCTGGGCATAGCCGGAAACGGTTAAGGGCAGGCTGCTAGCCAGAACCGGACCGGTTGAATCACTGGACCCGGGCTCTGGCGGCCAGGCCAGGGCCCCGGCCGGAAGACAAGATAGCAGCAGGGCGAAGATCAGGATTCTCGGGAGAATAGTCCTGATTCTGCTCATCTTCTGCCGCCTTTCCGGGCCTGCCGGTTGAGTCGCAATTGTCGGTTCAGAACGTCCTCGAAGGTGGTCTTTTCCAGATGGGCGGCCACCATGTCCCGGACCTCCTTCCACAACCATTTCAGGCCGCAGCGGTCTTCCAGGGGACAGGGTTCATGCTCCATAACGCTGACACAGTTGATGGGAGCCAGGGGGCCGTCCATGACCCGAATGACCTCGGCCAGATTGATGGCGGCCGGAGGCCGGGACAGGTAATAGCCCCCAGCCGGTCCTTTTTTGCTTTTGACGTAACCGGCCCTTTTGAGCAGCAGCAATATCTGCTCCAGGAAGGGCTGCGGAATGGCCTGGGCCAGGGAGATAATCCTGATGGGCACCGGACCCTGGCCGTAGCGGGCGGCCAGTTCCAGCATGGCCCGGCTGGCGTATTCACCCTTGGTTGATAACCTCATCGGCTGAACCTCGCTAATAGTCGACTAAGTTTATCGACTTTATCATATATTCAAAAAGCGGCCCTCTGTCAAGCTTTTTTTGTCTGACCGGCAACGGGTAAGGAAGGTTGAAGTTCAGGTTGAACTGCCCCGGTCGTGGAAAAACGGCCGGTCTCATCCCGGCCCTTAAGAGGTCTCTCTCAAGCCGGAACTGGCCTAGATAAGGCGGGGAGATGATAGCGGCCGGGTTAAGGGTGAGAGAACTGCAGGGAGACGGGCCACCACCTTTTCCGCGCGTTTGCCTTTGCCCTCCCAATATGGCATTATTTAAACATTCCGAATGGGAGGCTAACATGAGGCTATCCAGGTCAGGCCAGGCAATAATCTGGGTTCTTTTTATGGTTTTGCTGTCGGCTATGTGGCTGCCCGCCGCTCCCCAGGCCAAAATGCCCCGGGTGGAATTCCTGGAGGATAGCTGGAATTTTGGCCGCATCAAACAGGGCCAAGTGGTCGAACATGAATTTGTCTTCCGGAATACCGGAACAGCGGTGCTGGTAGTGAACAGGGTTAGCACCTCCTGTGGCTGTGCGGCCGCCCTGGTTTCAAAGAAGGAAATCGCTCCCGGACAGGAGGGCCGGATCAAGGTTACCTTTGATTCCAGGGGCTACTCCGGCCAAGTCACCAAGTACGTTTACTTCGAGAGCAATGATCCCAAAAAGCCCAGGCTGGAGCTAACGATTACAGCTGAGGTGGAAACCGGACCGGCCCCCAGGATTGAGCTGGAACCTTACAACTTGGACCTGGGACTGGTGCTGGAAGGAGAAAGTTCAGAAGCCAGGATCAAGGTCAGGAACAGCGGCCAGCTGGAACTGGTCTTTGATATAGACAATCCTGATTTTACCTTCCTGGTCGGGGAGAGGAAAATAAATTTTCCCTACAAAATTCCTGCCGGTCGGGAAATCGAACTGAAAGCCCAGTTGCCGGTAAGGGAAGGCCGGACCGGCCCCCAGCGAGAATACGTCCTCATCAAGTCCAATGACCCGGTCCGCCCCACCCTGTCGGTTTTCATCAGCCGCTATGTGGTGAGTAAAGAGGAGCTGCGCCGGCTTTTTGAGAAATATGCCCAGGTCCTGGGCATAAAATGATGGTCGGGCCATTAACCGGAGAGAAGACCCAGCCGTCCGGCAATCAGGAATTCCGAGTGCGGCGGTCCCTGAAAAAGGTTGCTTCATAATGACGACTGATAGGAAAATCCTGGTAGTCCGGGTGCAACCCAAAGCCTCGCGCCAGGAGCTCGTCCGTCTGTCAGAAACGGAATTCAAGGCCAGGCTGCTTTCGTCTCCGGAAAAAGGCCGGGCCAACCAGGAGCTGCTGGAACTGCTGTCAGACCATCTCCGACTCCCCCGGCAGCGGTTAAAAATAATACGGGGCGAGAGCTCCCGGCTGAAGTGGGTGGAAATTAGCTAACGCCTGGTGGAGCGCCGGAGTTATTATGGTTGCCCAGTCAGAAAGGAATGAATAGAATTTAGAACTGACTGAACTTTCTGTTCCGGGGGTCGGCTATGAGCTACCCAAATATCTTGAGCCTGGCAGGCATCCTGTTCCTATCTTTCCTGGCCTGGTTATTTTCTTCCAGCAAAAAAATAATAAACTGGAAGGTGGTAGGCTGGGGACTGGGATTGCAACTCCTGTTTGCTTTTTTTATTTTTCTGGTCCCGGCCGGGGGCAAACTGTTCCTGGTGGTTAATGAGGTGGTGGTCCGGGTGCTGGACAGTGCCACCGCCGGAATTAAGTTTCTCTTCGGCCGTCTGGCCCTGCCCCCCGGTACCAGCAATGACAGTGGTGAAACTTCCCTGGGCTTTATTCTGGCCTTTCAGGCCCTGCCGACGGTGGTGTTTTTTGCGGCTCTGGTTGGAGCCCTCTATTACCTCCGGGTCATGCCCTTTCTGATTCAGCTTTTCGCCAGGGTCTTCACCAGGTTGATGAAGATAAGCGGAGCCGAGTCGCTCTGCGTTTCCAGCAACATCTTTGTCGGGGTGGAATCATCGCTGGTGGTCAGACCTTATCTCCAGCAGATGACCTATTCTGAGCTGGGCACCATTCTGACTGCCGGCCTGGCCACGATTGCCTCTTCGGTGCTGTCGCTTTATGTGATGGTCCTCAGGACCGGATTGCCGACCATTGCCGGCCACCTGGTGTCCGCCTCCATCCTGTCGGCCCCGGCGGCCCTGGTCACTGCCAAGTTGATGTTCCCGGAGACCGGGCAACCACTGACCCTCGGGCTGGATGTTAAACCCTATTACGAAAAGGAAGATAACCTAATCATGGCCATCATCAACGGGGCCAATGCCGGCCTGAAGCTGCTGGGCGGAATTATCGCCCTGTTGCTGGCCTTCCTGGGGCTGCTGGCCCTGCTGGACCTGGTCCTGGGCTGGCTGGGGGGCTACTTGAACCAGCTCCTGGGCTGGAGCCTCCAGTGGCAGGTCTCCGGACTTCTAAGTTATGTTTTCTATCCCTTGACCCTGGTCATAGGGGTCAATCCCCAGGACGCTCACCTGGTGGCCAGGCTTCTGGGAGAGAGAGTGGTGGCGACCGAGCTGGTGAGCTACCAGCATCTAGCAGAGATGTTGCAATCCGGCGCCTTCCATGACCCGCGCTCGGCCATCATCGCTTCCTATGCCCTGTGCGGCTTCGCCCACGTGGCTTCCCTGGCCATCTTTGTCGGGGGGATAGGCGCCTTGGCTCCGGGGCGGCTTAAAGACCTATCCCGCCTGGGCTTTAAGGCTTTACTGGCCGCCACCTTGGCCTGCCTCCTGACCGGGGCTGTGGCTGGGGTTTTTTATACGGGCTCTTCTGTCCTCTTCGGGCGGTGACCGCTACCTCCGCGTTCCCCCGGCGGCCGGCCGCTTGGGCTGTCAGCCGGACCTCTGACCGTTAAGCCGGTGGGGGCTCCTTTTTTCCTGATGACTGGGACATTATTTCGTTTGTAAAATCCAGGCCGGGTGAGAATAAATTATTTCCATAACGTCTATATTGATGAAAAAAGGTTGTAAGATGTCGTCCCGAGTGTGGTAAAATCGTCAAAAAGCAGTAAGGAGAGGCAAACGTGAACAATCAAGTCAAGAGCATCCTCTGGGCGACTGATTTTTCTGGCGAATCGCTGACGGCTTTAGCCTACGCCAATTACCTGGCCGGACGCTTCGGGGCCGGCCTCAAGGCCCTGCACGTGGTGCCTGATTTCGCTCCGGCTCTTTATGAAACCCGGGGAGTGGTGGTGGCTGAACTGATGGAAAAGCAGGAAAAGAGCCGGGAACAGGCCCTGAAAAAGCTGCAACGGCTGTCCGAAAAGAATGCGATTAAATTTTCCAAGATAATAGTTGAGACTGGTTCGGCCGGGAGGAAGATTGCCGAGGTGGCCGAAAAGGAGAAATGCCAGCTGATAGCCATAGGGCGCAAGGGCCTGTCGGCCCTAGAAAAAATCCTGCTGGGCAGCGTAGCCAACCAAGTCCTGCGGCGGTCGCGGGTGCCGGTGCTGGTCGTACCCAAGAAAAGAATTCAGCCGAAAATAGAGAGTATCCTGGTGCCCACGGATTTCTCAGCCGCTGAAGAACGGGAAAGAAACTATGCCTGGGGCCTGGCTTCCACCCTGAAAGCCAGCCTGACCCTGCTCTATATCCTGGAGCTCTATGATTTCAAGTTTTCACCCGACGAAATAAAAAAGATGATGGACGAGGCCCTGGCCAGACTCAAAAGCCGGAAGAAGAAAAAAGCCGACTTTGAAATCAAGGAAGTGGTGGTGCGCGACCTGAATGCCCCGGCCGGCATCGTGACCTATGCCGCCAGGCATAAACTTGACCTGATTGTCATGTCGACCTGTGTCTCGGCGCTGGAAAGATTTTTCTTGGGCAGCACCACCGAGAAGGTCATTTCCTATTCGACCGTCCCGGTGCTGGCGCTGCCCTCGGTTTTTTGCCAGAAGTGAAGTCCGAAAAACGACAGCAGTGCTGGTTGGGGCTGAATTACCTGGTCAGCGAGGGACTGCTGCCGGTGGGAAAAGCCCTGAAGCTGCTGGACAGGGCGGAAGGGTTATTCCCGCCCGATGAGACCTTCCTTGATAATCTTAAAATCAGGCCGGCTGCCCGGAAAAAGCTCTGTTCGGGAGAATGGCTGGACCGGGCCGAGGCCGAACTTGAGAAGCTGGTCAAAAAAGAGTATACTCTTTTAACCTTTGAAGACGACCGGTATCCCCGGTTGCTCCGGGAGGTGGTGGAACCGCCCCTAGTCCTTTATTGCCTTGGCCAGCCTGAAATCCTGAGCTGGGCCGCCGTGGCCGTGGTCGGCTCCAGGAGGCCGAGCCCTTACGGGAAGCTGCTGGCTGACAGGTTGTCGGAAGAACTGGCGGCCTGCGGGCTGGTGGTGGTCAGCGGTCTGGCCAGGGGCATAGACACGCTGGCTCACCGGGGGGCCCTCAGGGGAGGCCGGACAGTAGCCGTCCTCGGTTCCGGCCTGGAGAACATCTATCCAAAGGAAAACAGGATGCTGGCAGACAGAATCGCTGAGAAGGGAGCGGTGGTTAGCGAATATCCGCTGGACTCTGAGCCCCTCGGCTTTCATTTCCCGCTGCGTAACCGGGTAATCAGCGGGCTCAGTCTGGCCTGCCTGGTGGTCCAGGCCAGCTTCAAGTCGGGCGCTCTAATTACCGCCCGGCTGGCAGCCGACCAGGGCCGAGAAGTCCTGGCCGTGCCTGGCCCGGTTGACTCGGACCTCAGCCGCGGTACCAATTTCCTGATCAGGCAGGGAGCCAAGCTGGTTGAGTCGACCGAGGACGTTCTGTTGGAGTTGCCTTCACCCTGGAAGGAAGCAGCCCTCAGCCGGCTGGCCGAGAAAAAGCGGTCGTGCCCGGAGCTGGAAGGACGGGAGAAGGAGGTCTATCAGGCTCTGCCCGGGACCTCTCTTATTCACATCGATGATTTATCTGATAAAATTCAGATGTCGGTGGCTGAGCTGCTGACCGTCCTGCTCAGCCTGGAGATGAAAGACCTGGTGCTGCAGGAAGCCGGGAAATTTTTCCGCAGGAGAAATTGAGTGGGTAAAGCCTTAGTTATCGTCGAATCCCCGGCCAAGGCCAAGACCGTCAACCGCTACCTGGGTTCCGGTTATCTGGTCAAGGCTTCTATGGGTCACGTCTGTGACCTTCCTAAAAGCCGGCTGGGGGTCGACCTGAAAAATGATTTCAAACCTACCTATCAAATAATTCCGGAGAGGAAACGCCTGGTGGCCGAACTCCGGAAACTGGCCCGGGAGGCGGAGAAAGTCATCCTGGCGGCCGACCCCGACCGCGAGGGTGAAGCCATTTCCTGGCACCTGAGCCAGTTGCTGGAAACGGAGAACGCGAATGTTTACCGGGCGGTTTTCCACGAAATTACCGAGGAAGCCATTAAAGAGGCCTTTGCCAGGCTGGGACCGCTCGACCAGAACAAGATTAACGCTCAACAGACCAGGAGAATCCTTGACCGCCTGGTCGGTTATCTCATCAGCCCTCTGCTCTGGAAAAAAATCGGTCGTGGCTTGAGCGCCGGCCGGGTGCAATCGGTGGCCCTGAGATTAATCTGTGACCGTGAACGGGAAATCCGGGACTTCAAGCCGGAAGAATACTGGACCATAGCCGCTATCCTGAGGGCCGAGAACCCGCCCGAATTCAGGGCCTTGCTGACGAAAATTGACGGCAAGAAAGCCCGGGTCCGGGACGAAAAGTCGGCCCAGGCTATCCTGGAAATTTGTCGCCGACAGCCTTTTATCCTGGAAAAAATTCAGGTCAAAGCCAGGAAGAAAAACCCTCCCGCGCCCTACATCACTTCCACCATGCAGCAGGATGCTTATCGCCTGCTTCGTTTCCCGGTTAAGAAGACCATGATGGTGGCCCAGAGGCTTTACGAAGGCCTGGAGCTGGGAGAGATGGGCCCGGTCGGATTGATTACTTACATGCGCACCGATTCAGTGCGGATATCAGAGCTGGCCCGGCAGGCGGCCAGGAAATATATCGCTGAGAACTTCGGCCCGGAATTTGTTCCGGCCAAGGCTGCTCCGCACAAGTCGAGAAAAACGGCCCAGGAAGCTCACGAAGCCATCCGCCCGACCCACCTGGAACTGACCCCGGAAAAGGTCAAACCCTATCTTAAAAAAGATGAATACGACCTTTACCGGCTGATCTGGAACCGGTTTCTGGCCTCGCAGATGAGCCCGGCCGAGGTGGAAGAAACCCAGTTTGAGATCGGGGTAGACCGCTACGGGTTCGTGGCCAGGGGCGAAGTGATCAAGTTTAAGGGCTTCCTGGAGCTCTATGAGAAACAGAACCTGCGCTTTGAAAACAACCTCAATGGCAATAATAAG
Source organism: Candidatus Saccharicenans sp. (assembly GCA_024653405.1). GTDB lineage: Bacteria > Acidobacteriota > Aminicenantia > Aminicenantales > Saccharicenantaceae > Saccharicenans. The sequence goes on along the minus strand of JANLGB010000003.1, from coordinate 1,929 downwards.
ACCAGGCCGGAAGAGGCCGGGGACAAAGAGGCGGGTCAGCTGCCGACGGCCCGGGAAGGGGAAAGGCTCAGCCTGGTCGACCTCGAGAGCAAGCAGAATTTCACCCAGCCGCCGCCGCGCTATACCGAAGCCACCCTGGTAAAAGAGCTGGAGGCCAGGGGCATCGGGCGGCCCAGCACCTATGCTCCCATCATCACTACCCTGCAGGATCGGACCTACGTGGTGAAAGAGGAAGGTCGCTTCCGGCCAACCGACCTCGGCCTGTTTGTCACCGATTTTCTGGTCAAGAATTTTGCCGAACTCTTTGATTACAAGTTCACGGCCAGAATGGAAGAAAGGCTTGACCGCATCAGCGACGGTCAGGCCGACTGGCTGGAGAGCCTGAGGCAGTATTACCAGCTGCTAAAGCAATACCTGGAGCGCGGGCACGAAACCGAATCGGTCAAGAAAAACGGCATTCCGGTGGAAGATAAATGTCCAAAATGCGGCAAAAACCTGGTCATAAAAGAAGGGCGCTATGGACGGTTCAAGGCTTGTTCCGGCTATCCCCAGTGTGATTATAAAGAATCACTGGTGAAAAAAGAAAACAAGCCAACGGAAAAGAACTGTCCCCGGTGTGGTTCACCCTTGGTCTACCGGAGGGGGAAGTTCGGGCCGTTCATTGCCTGCTCCAATTATCCCCGTTGCGATTATATCCAGAAAAAAGAAAAAATAGATACCGGCCTGCCCTGTCCCCTGGGCTGCGGCGGCACCATCATCAAGCGCCAAACCCGCCGGGGAAAATATTTTTATGGCTGCAGCCATTATCCAAAATGCAAGTTTGCCAGCTGGGATGAGGTCATTCCCCGGGAATGCCCGAAGTGCGGGGCCAAGTTTCTGCTGAAAAAAGCTCCGGCCAAGAAAAAGCCTTACCTTTATTGCCGGAGCTGCGATTATGTGGATTATGGCCCAGAAGACCTGGCAACTTCTCCGGGAATTCCAGCCCCGGCCGGCGTGGAGAAACCCGGAGATAAAGAACCCGCCAGGGGCGGGGTGACGGCTGCAGCGACCGGAAAAGATGAAAAAAGAGATTGACCAGTTTCTTGATTTTCTGAAGTTCGAAAAAAACGCTTCCCCCCACACCATTGCCGGCTATCGCCGTGACCTGAATCAACTGGCCGCTTATCTCAAGGAAAACGGCTATACTTGGAGAACGGCCGAGAGCCTCGCTCTGCGTGGTTTCCTGGCCGAGCTCCATGAGCGGAAGCTAAAAAAGAGTTCGATCGTTCGCAAGCTGGCGGCCATGCGCTCTTTTTTTGAATTCGGCCTGAGAAAGAAATGGCGGGATGATAATCCGGCCAGCGCCCTGTCTACGCCCCGGCAGGAACAGAAAATCCCCGGTTTTCTGACCGAGGAAGAAACGGCTCAATTCCTGGAATGGCCGGTCGACCGGACTGAACCTCTGGATGTCAGGGACCGGGCCATTCTGGAACTATTGTATGCCTCCGGGCTGCGGGTCTCGGAGCTGACCGCCCTCGACCTGGAGGACCTACATTTAAGAGAAAGGCTGGTGCGGGTTAAGGGCAAGGGCAAGAAAGAAAGAATAGTTCCCTTTGGCCGCCAGGCAGAAAAATGGCTGCGGGAATACCTGGCCTTGCGTCCGCGGCTGGCGGCCAAGAGGACTCCGGAAGCGGCTCTTTTCTTGAATTATCGCGGGGAAAGGTTGACCGCTAGGTCGGTCCAGAGGCTGGTCCGGAGCCGGCTCAAACAGATTGCGGTTTTCCGCAAGATCAGTCCCCATTCCCTCCGCCATTCATTCGCCTCCCACCTGTTGAGCCGAGGGGCGGACCTCAGGGTTATCCAGGAGCTGCTCGGTCATAAAAGCCTGGCCACCACCCAGAAATATACCCACCTTGACCTGAGCCGATTGCTGGAGATATACCGCAAATC
>JANLGB010000039.1:7375-13701 GCA_024653405.1 Candidatus Saccharicenans sp. | reverse complement strand
CCCTGGGAATTATCGGGGCCTCGGCTGCCCTGTATTTTTCCGAGATCCCCTTCACCACTCCCCTGGGAGCGGTCAAGGTCGGGCTGGTTGACGGGCAGTTCATCATCAATCCCCGGGCCAGCCAGCTGGAGAACTCGGTTCTGAACATGGTGGTGGCCGGAAACGAAGACGGCATCTGCATGATCGAAGCCGGGGCCAGCGAAGTTGAAGAAGAAAAAGTTTTGGAAGGCCTGATGTTGGCCGAAGCTGAGATCAAGAAAATCGTCCAGGCCCAGAAGGACCTGTTCAGCCAGCTTAACCTCCAGAAACTCCCGGTTCAGCCCAAGACCCCCGACCCGGAAAAGGTCCGGCAGATTGAAGAGAGCATCCGGGCCGAACTCCTGACTGCTATCCAGATAAAGCAGAAAAAAGCCAGCGAAAAGGCCAGCGAAGAGATTCTCAACCGCCTGCTGGCGGCCATCCCCAAAGAAAATACCGAAGAAATAAGTCAGACCAAAGAAATTTTCTACAACCTGCAGAAAAAGCTGGTCCGGGAGCTGGTGATCAACGAAGGAAAAAGGGCCGACGGCCGGGCTTTCGACGAGCTCCGGCCTATCAGCATCGAGGTCGGACTCCTGCCCCGAACCCACGGCTCAGCCCTGTTCACCCGGGGCGAAACCCAGAGCCTGGCCACGGTTACCCTGGGCACCTTTGAAGATGTTCAGCGCCTGGATGGACTGGGCGAAGAAGCCGAAAAAAGGTTCATGCTGCATTATAATTTCCCTCCTTTCTGCGTGGGCGAGGTGTCCTTCATGAGGGCTCCCGGCAGGCGGGAAATCGGTCACGGGGCCCTGGCCGAGAAGGGAATCCTCCCGGCCATACCCGACGAAGAAACTTTCCCCTATACCATCAGAATTGTCTCCGATATCCTGGAATCCAACGGTTCATCGTCAATGGCTACGGTCTGCGGCGGTGTCCTGGCCCTGATGGATGCCGGTGTCCCGCTCAAGATGGTGGTGGCCGGAATTGCCACCGGGCTGGTCAAAGAAGGTGACCGTTACGCCATCCTGACTGACATCGCTGGCCTGGAAGACCATTACGGCGATATGGATTTCAAGGTGACCGGTTCGGAAAAGGGCATCACCGCCATTCAGCTCGACCTCAAGATTCCCTACCTGCCGCTCCAAATCCTGAGAGAAGCCCTGACTCAGTCGCGCCAGGCCCGGCTCCAGGTGCTGGAAAAGATGAAGGCCGTACTGCCCGAACCCAGGCCGGAACTTTCTCCCTACGCTCCGCGGATTATCATCCTGTTCATTAACCCGGAGAAAGTGGCCGATGTTATCGGACCGGCCGGCAAGATGATCAAGAAGATCGTGGCCCAGACCAACGCCAAGATCGACATCGAAGAAACGGGCAAGGTGACCATCGCCGCTTCCGACATGGAATCGGCCGAGAAAGCCAAGCAGATGATCCGGGAAATCACGGTGGAAGTGGAACTGGGCAAGACCTATACCGGGAATGTGGTCAGGCTGGAAGAATACGGGGCCTTCGTGGAAATCCTGCCCAACATCGTTGGCCTGCTCCATATCTCGGAAGTGGCTCCCTACCGGGTCCGCAATATCAAGGATGAAATCAGCCTGGGCCAAACCCTGACGGTTAAAGTCATCGACATAGACGAGGAGAACAACCGCATCCGACTGAGCAAGAAAGCCCTGGAAGAAACCGGGCCGCGTCCCCCGGCCAGCGGTGAGCGTCGCCACGGTTCGTTCCACGACCGCCGGCCCCACGGTTCCGGCCATCCGCGCTCCAGAGGTGACCGTAACAGGTTTTAATAAAAATAAAAAAATGAATTATTCATCCAGGGGCATCCGGCAACGGAGGCGGCGGGGGTTTACCCTCCTGGAAATGGTCGTCACCCTATCCATCCTGGCCCTGCTGACGGCCGTAGCCATCCCGGTCATAGAAACCTCGGTCAAGCGCGAAAAAGAAATAAAGTTGCAGCAGAGCCTGAGGCAGATCCGGGAGGCCATCGACCAGTACAAGAAGCTGGCCGACGAAAAGAAAATCAAGGTGGAGAGCGACAGCTTCGGCTATCCACCCGACCTGGAAACCCTGGTCAACGGGGTGGAAGTTGAACAGGAAGTCCAGGAAGAATCCGGCCGCAAGAGCACCAGGAAAGTCCTGGTCCGCTTTTTGAGAAAAATCCCGCTGGACCCGATGACCAACTCCTATGACTGGGGATTGCGTTCCTACCAGGATAAGCCCGACTCCGATACCTGGGGCGGGGAGAACGTCTATGATGTCTATACCAAGAGCCAGGGAACTGCCCTGGACGGAACCAAGTACCGGGATTGGTAAAATGAAAACGATGAGACCAAGCGCCAGCCGGCAAGGTTTTACCCTGATCGAAATCCTGATCGTCCTGAGTATTATCGGCATCCTGCTGGGATTGGCCGTACCCCAGTATCAGATGTCGGTCAAAAGAGCCAGGGAAGCGGTGTTGAAGGAAAACCTGTTCATCATGCGTAAAATGATCGACCAGTATTACCAGGACAAGCACAAGTACCCGCCCAGCTTGCAGTCGCTGGTGGAAGAAAATTATCTCAAAGCCATTCCCATCGACCCCATCACCGGTTCCAATGAAACCTGGGTCGAGGTCAGGCAGATGCCGCCGGTTGACCAATACGTCCCGGGCGAAAACCTGGGCATAGTGGATGTCAAATCCGGTTCGGAAGCCAAAGCCCTGGACGGGACTTTATATAACACCTGGTAACAGGAACTGAAAAATGACCTCGAGCCAAAGGTCGCCGGAAAAGGTACAGAACGGGCTGACCCGGTCAGACCGGCCCCGAAAGCCACTCTTCAGACCCCAACAACCGGCCGGCTATACCCTGCTCCTGCTGCTGATTGCGGTTTTCATCATGGGACTGGGACTGCTGGTGGCCGTGCCGGTCCTGGAAACCCAGCTGCGGCGAGAAAAAGAGGAAGAACTCATTTTCCGCGGCCGGCAATACCAGGAAGCCATCAGGCTTTACCAGCAGAAAAAACCCGGGACCTACCCAGCCTCGCTGGAAGAGCTGGTCAAAGAAAAATGCCTGAGAAAAATCTATCCCGACCCCATGTCGGAAAATGGTCGCTGGCACCTGCTGTTGCTGCCTTCCGCGGCCGAAGCCGGGCGCGGTTCGGTCCGGGCTGGTGAAACCCGGGCCGCTGATAAATTGCTGGTAGTGCCTGAAGAAAACCTTAAGAAAATCAGGAATCCCCAGATCGTGGGCGTAGTCAGTTCTTCCCGGCAAAAATCGATTAAGGTCTACCAGGAAGAAGAATATTATAACAAGTGGCTTTTTTATTACGGGCAGACCGAGGGCAAGAAACCGCAGCTTATTTACCAGACCGGTGATTAAACGGAGCCGGTTCCAGCCTTTTATCTACTCTTTTTCTATTTTTTCTTAACCCAGTCCGGCAGGATGAAAGACAGGCGCTGGTAAAGTTGCAGGTTGTTGGCTTCGGCCTGGCCGGCCTTGAGTTCCAGAACATACAGAGCCGGCTGGCGCGGCCGGTAGCCCGGGCAGGGATCCTGGGCGCAGGGCGGGACATTTTTCTCGATGTGAACAATCTGACGGTGGGAATTTAACCAGATTATATCCAGCGGTATCAGGGTGTTTTTCATCCAGAAAGAATACAGGTCCTCTTCTTCAAAGACAAACAGCATGCCCTGGTCCGGTTCCAGGCTTTCCCGGAACATCAATCCCCTTTCCCTTTCGGCCGGGCTGACGGCCAGTTCGGCTGTTATTTCGCGCCCGCTCGGTAGATAAACCTTGATAAACTTATCCCGCCGGCCGGCCTGGCAGTAAAGTTGGGAGAAGACGGTCAGGCTCAGGACGACCATTAGCAAACCGCGTCTCCAGAGAGCTGGTTGATTCACCTTGTTTTCTCCTGTCCTCATTTTGCCTTGAATCCAGAATTTTTTCAATGAACAGTAATCAGGGGAACAAAACGTACGCCGATCAGCCTCTGCTCTTCCCACCCCTGTTCTTTTCTGGTAACCAGCACCAGCTCCTGGAAATCGGTACCCACGGGGATGACCATCTGGCCGCCGATTTTTAGCTGTTCCACCAGGGAGGGCGGCACCGCCGGCGGAGCGGCCGTGACCAGTATGGCCTCGAACGGAGCCTCTTCGGGCCAGCCCCGGGTGCCGTCGCTGACCCGGAAGTGAATGTTGCGGTAGCCGAGCTTTTGCAGCACCTCCTGGGCCTGGCGGGAGAGCTCGGGAATCAATTCCACGGTGTAAACTTCCCGGACTATTTCGGCCAGGACGGCTGTCTGGTAACCGGAGCCGGTGCCGATCTCCAGCACTTTCTCCCGTCCATGGAGTCTAAGGGCTTCGGTCATGTAAGCCACGATGTAAGGCTGGGAAATAGTCTGACCTTCGCCTATGGGCAGGGGTTCGTCGCCGTAAGCCAGCTCCCTCAGCTGCTCCGGGACAAACAGGTGGCGCGGCACCTTGAGCATGGCCCTCAGGACTTTCTTATCACGGACCCCCCGGCGCCGGATCTGGTATTCGACCATGTCCTTTCTTTCCCGGTCATAGGTCGAATCCTGGCTCACGCCCCCTCCTGGCGCTCCGGTCGGCCTGAATTTATGACGGCCAGACTCGGTTTTCAGTAAGCCCTGGCGAAATAGGCCACGGTCTTAGCTTCCTGCCCGCAACAGACACAGCGGCCGGGTTTCGTTTCATCTTGGTCGAGAGGCAGCACCCGGACGGTGGCCATAGTTTCTTCTTTGATCCTGGCCTCACATTCTTCCCGGCCACACCAGAAAGCCCGGATAAAACCGCGTTTGTCCTCGATCGTTTTCTTAAAGTCCTCGTAACTTTCAACTTCCCGAGTGTTTTCCTTTTGAAAAGAGAGGGCCCGCTCGAACAGGGCTTGCTGAATAACCGCCAGTAACTCTTCCACCCGGCTTTCGATTCCGCTCAGTTCCAGGGCAGTTTTTTCCTGGCGGTCGCGGCGGACAGCGATCACCTGGTTATTCTTGAGGTCGCGCGGGCCGATTTCCAGCCGCAGCGGCACTCCCCTCATCTCCCACTCCGAAAACTTCCAGCCAGGGGTGTACTCGGTCCGCTCATCCAGGGTAACCCTGAAACCGGCCCGTTCCAGAGCGCCTTTCAGTTCCCGGGCCCTGGGCAGGACCGTTTCCTTCCAGTTGCCGATGGAGATGGGCACAATCACCACCTGGATGGGTGCCACCCGGGGTGGGAAAACCAGGCCCGAATCATCGCCGTGGGCCATAACCAGGGCCCCGATCAAGCGGGTGGAGACTCCCCAGGAAGTCTGCCAGACGTACTGCAATTTCTGGTTGCGGTCTTCAAACTTGATATCAAAAACCCGGGCAAAATGCTGACCCAGGTTATGAGAAGTTCCCATCTGCAGGGCTTTGCCGTCGGACATCAGGGCTTCTATGGCATAGGTGGCCTCGGCCCCGGCGAACTTTTCCCGGTCAGTTTTCCGGCCATAAAGAACGGGAATGGCCAGCTCGGTTTCGACAAACTCCCGGTACATCTGCAGGATGCGCAGGGTTTCGGCCTGGGCTTCTTCCAGGGTCTCGTGGGCGGTATGCCCTTCCTGCCAGAGAAATTCGGTGGTCCGGAGAAAAGGCCTGGTCACCTTTTCCCAGCGGACAACGTTGGCCCACTGGTTTATCAGCACCGGCAGGTCGCGCCAGGATTGAATCCAGCGGGAATACATGAAACCGATGATAGCCTCGGAAGTGGGGCGGACGGCCAGCCGTTCTTCCAGTTCGTCGTCCCCGCCGTGGGTCACCCAGGCCACCTCGGGGGCGAAACCCTTGAGATGTTCCATTTCCTTGCGCAGGAAGCTCTCCGGGATAAAAACCGGAAAATAAGCATTGACGTGACCACTGTCCTTGATGCGGCGGTCGAGCAGTCGCTGGATATTTTCCCAGATGGCATAGCCGTAGGGCCTGATAACCATCATGCCTTTCATCGGGGCATAATCGGCCAGCTCGGCCCGACGAATGAGGTCGAGGTACCAGCGGGAAAAATCTTCGCTTTTAGGAGTAATCTGGGTCACAAATCTCTCTTCGTTCACCGTGAATCTACCTCCAGCACTTTGGCTAATAATAGCCAGCCAGGCATTTTTTGTCAAGGAAAGGGGTGAGAGCCGAACGGCCTGAACCAGCCCGGGGGTGAGATGAATTTAACCCATTTTTTCATCCTCAGGGATGATTGAAAAGCTGCGCCGGCCTGATAAATTAAGGGCGAAATTTTTTTTAAGGAAAAGGAAGCGGTGGCTATGAAGGCCAGAAAAAATCAGGTGCCGGGTGTA
>JANLGB010000039.1:6337-7365 GCA_024653405.1 Candidatus Saccharicenans sp. | reverse complement strand
TAGAATCGACAGCCGGCAGCCAACCGGTTAAGGAATTCAGCCTGACCCTACCGATGACCGTCTCCGGGCTGGATGCCAGCGGCCAGGAATTTCGGGAAAATTCTCAGCTGGCCACCATCAGCAGCGAACAGGCCAGCTTCCTGCTGAAGACCAGGGTCGAACGCCAGTCCCTGCTGAAACTGGTCATCGCCCTGCCGCCCAAGCTGGCTGACGGCCAGCCCCTGGCCCTGGTAATCAAAGGCCGGGTCCTGGCCGCCGAGGCCGTTCTGGGCCAGCCTGAATTCAGGAAGGTCCTGCTGGGACTGGACTCCCGCTATTTCATCGGTGTCGAGGAAGCCTGAATGGTCGCCGGCCAGCCGGTGAGAAAATAGCGGGCTGTCTGACGTCTTCTTATGATGAAGGCCATGAGACAAGTCAGAGGGTTAAAAAGAGGTGAGAACAGTCAGCCTAAATATCACCCTTGGCTTCATCCTCCTGAGGGATTGTCAGTCGCAGGGAGGTTTTTGAGAATATGGACGGCATGAAGAACGGTATACTTACTAACAATGCGAATAAATCCTCCATTCAAGGCGTAGGCGAAGAGCGGAAGGGAGAGCGCCTGCTGAAGCTCTCCCTTCCGGCTTTGGTCATGGGTGAGAATGCCTCCGGCCGCCAATTCAAGGAAAACACCGAGCTCCTGTCGATCAGCTCGGAAAAGGCCAGGTTCCAGTTGAAGACTCCAATCAGGATCGGCACCGTGCTCAAGCTCAGCCTGGACATCCCGGCCACTCCCCTGCTGGTACATCCCCTGCACCTGGAAATTTCTGGCCAGGTCAGCCAGGTAGAATTCAACGGCCAGAAGAATTTTCTCCAGCTGGTGACAGTCGAGCTGGGGAAAAAATTCCAGCTACAACCGGCCATCAATTCCTCCCAGTAATCGCCGAGCGGGACCGGGCTCTTACGCTCACGGATTATTAAAAACCGTCAGGCGAGATGAATTAATTCCTCTGAGGCTTATCTCCAGGTAAGATTTTCTCCTGGTTGCTTTA
>JANLGB010000039.1:0-6327 GCA_024653405.1 Candidatus Saccharicenans sp. | reverse complement strand
TAAAGAATGAAAATTTTTGGCAAGGGGTAAAAGGGTATGCCAAAGAAGAAAGCAACCAAGGCCGAAACCAAGACACCATCGCCGGGGCTGGAGAAAATCAGCCTCCTGATTTACTGTCCTTCGGACCTGCTTCTGACCGGCATCTTAAAAGCCCTGGAAGCCGATAAAAGGATTGACCTCCTGACTGTGGAAAAGGGCACCATCGAAAACTTCATGGAAGCCATCAAGCAGCTCCAGCCTCAGGTCATTCTGTTTGCTCACCTGGAGCCGCTACCCCACCTCAAGGAAATCTGCAAGGCCATCAAGGAACTGATCAAGCCCCAGATCAGGACTCAGCTGCTGCTGCTGGGCAACATCCCGTCTCATGAAGAAATCATCAACCTGATCAATGCCGGGGCCAGGGGCTATTTTGACCTCAACGACCCAGCTCACCAGCTGACCGAAGCCATCGGGGTGGTCAACAAGGGAGAAATCTGGCTGCCGCGGGATAAGATGTCGTCGATCATGGACCGGATTATCTCGGTGGTGGGAAGGGACATGAAAGAAAAGACCCTGGACCAGCTGACCCCGACCGAGTTCCAGGTACTGCGCTTGATCGGCCAGGGCAAGAGCAACGAGGAAATTGCCAAGATCCTGTTCATCAGCAAGAACACCGTTCGTTCCCACATCAAGAGCATTTACTCCAAACTGGACACTCACAGCCGGCTGCAGCTGGCGCTGTATGCCATCAATTCGGCTTTATTTTAAGAAGAGCAAAGAGGGTTAATATGGTGGAAAAAACCAAAGCCAAGACCGGAAAGAAAAAAGTCACGGCCAAAAAGCAGGCCAAGACCCCGATCGATGTCAACCGCCGCCGGGAATGGAGGTTCGACCTGCCGTTGCCGGCCGAGATCGAGGGCCAGTTGCCCCAGGGAAAGCAGTTCAGGGAAAAGACCGTGCTGGAAAACATTTCTTCAACCGGCGCCTACTTCACCCTCGATAGCAGCCTGGTAGTCGGATCCAAGGTTAGCCTGGCCATAGAACTGCCGCCCGAGTTGACTGAGGGCCAGAAAATTAAACTCTGCCTGGACGGAGTCACTGTCCGGCTGGAAAAGAAGGGGGCAAAGGGAAGAAAGCAGGGAGTGGCGGTCAGGTTCAAGGATTACCGCTTCCAGGTGGAAGACTGAACCGCCGCCCGAAGGAATAAAGTGCTGATTGCCGCCCTGACCGGAGGTATTGCTACCGGTAAATCTGTGGTGGCCAGAATCCTGAGCCAGAAAGGCTGTTACGTTCAAAACGCCGACCTGATAGCTCACGAATTAATGTCTCCCGGTGGTGAAATCTGGCAGGAGCTGCTGCAGCATTTCGGTCCCGGCATTCTTCAGGAAGACCGCTCGATCAACCGCCAGAAACTAGGTGAAATCATCTTTCGGGAAGAAGAAGAACGCTTTTTTCTCAACCGCCTGACCCACCCCCGGATCCTGGAAAAAATCAAGCAGACCATAAGCCGGCTGGAAGAAACAGGGGGCTATGACATCTACCTCACTGAAGCAGCCCTGGTCATAGAGTCGGGTTATTATCACTTCTACGACCGGATTATCCTTACTCACTGCCGGCCAGAAGTCCAGCTGGAAAGACTGTGCCGGAGAAACGGGATAACCCGGGAGCAGGCTCTGGAAAAAATAAGGGCCCAGCTGCCGGATGAACAGAAAATACCATATGCCCACTATCTGATCGACACCTCGGGCAGCCTGGAAGAAACGGTAGAACAGACTGAACAGGTTTACCTTAATCTCTACCAGGACCTGCTGCTCAAAAAATCAGGACTTCTGAGCTGAAACCTGACTGGGGCAGAAGAAGGGAAAACCTGAAGCCGGTTGGAACTTCAGGATTAGCGGGGTTTATTGAAGGAACCCAGACCGAGGTCTAAACTTATTCTATTGATTGACCCTTTAACTGTTTCTTGAAATCCTGACCGGGGCGGAACTTGACCCGCCGGCCGCCGGAGATCGGAATCTGCCGGTTGCGTCTGATATCACGGCCGAAGCCGGATTTTTTGGGCACCACTTTGAAACTGCCAAATCCCCTGATTTCTATTTTTTCCCCGGCCAGCAGGGCTTTCTTCATGGTTTCCAGGATGGTTTCCACCGTCAGGACAGCCTTGGCCCGGCTGAAATGAGTTTTTCTTTCCAGCAGGTTGGCCAGGTCATTCTTAATCATCAACGGTCTCCTTAATAACCAGCATCAGGAAATTAATAGACTAAAATTAGTTTATTAAAATGAAAATGTCAAGCTGGGGGTGGTAGTTTAATAAAATTAATAAATTGACTTAGTTAGGTTGAGTTCCTATAATGAATTTGCCATGAGAAAGATTCCTGCTTGGCTCCTGTTTCTTCTTATTTTCTTGGCCGCTGGCAACCAGCTGCCGGCCCGGATTTTAACCGTCACCATCAACGCTCCCATCCACCCGGTGACGGCCGAAATCATCCTCAAGACTCTGGAGAAAGCCCGAGAAGAGCAGGCCCGGTTGCTGATCATCAAGTTGAACACCCCCGGTGGCCTCGATTCGTCGATGCGGGAAATAATAGAAGGAATAGTCAATTCCCCCGTTCCGGTGGTGGCTTATGTCAGCCCGGCTGGAGCCAGGGCCGCCTCGGCCGGATTTTTCATAGCTGTGGCCTGCGACGTTTTTGCCATGGCCCCCGGCACCAGCACCGGAGCCGCCCATCCGGTCAGCATCGGGCCCACCGGGGAAAGCCAGCCCGACAAGACCATGGAAGAAAAGGTGACCCATGACGCCGCGGCTTACATCAGGACTCTGGCCGAAAAGAGGGGGCGCAATGTCAAGATGGCCGAGGATGCCGTCCGGCAGAGCCTGAGCTACACCGAGCAGGAAGCCCTGAAGGGACGGGTCATCGACCTGGTAGTTAATTCCGAAAGCGAGCTCATCCAGGCCCTGAATGGCCGCCAGCTCCGGAGGTTTGACGGCCGGCTGGAAGAATTGAAGCTTACGGACGAAGAGCTGCTGGAGGTGCCGCTGACCTTCCGGCAAAAATTGCTGATGGCCATCGCCAACCCCAACCTAGCTTACATCCTGCTGATGATCGGGCTGCTGGGCCTGTATTTTGAATTTGCCAATCCTGGAGCCATCCTGCCGGGCGTGCTGGGCGGAATCAGCCTGCTGCTGGCCTTCTTTTCCTTCCAGATTCTTCCCGTCAATTACGTTGGTCTGTTACTGATCATCCTGGGCACGGTGCTGTTCGTCCTGGAAGTTAAAGTTCATAGTTATGGAGCCTTGACCATGGGTGGTATAGTCTCTCTGCTTCTGGGTTCAATCATGTTAATCCGCTCGCCCATTCCCGAGCTGCGGCCGAGCCTGAAATACATCATCCCGGTAGCCCTGGGAGTTTCGCTGGTCTTCATCTTCCTGGTTTACCTGGTGATCAAAGCCCACACCAAGAGAACCATCACTGGGAGGGAAGGCATGGTGGGAGAAATAGGCCGGGCCCTTACTTCCTTCGACCAGCAAGGCAAGGTCTTTGTCCACGGCGAAATCTGGTGGGCTGTAGCTGACGAACCCATCAACCGGGGCGACCGCATCCAGGTCCTGGAAGTCAAGAATAACCTGACTCTGAAGGTTAAAAAGATATAAGGGCAGGGCAACCTGTCCGCAGAAAGGAGGTCTGAAATGATTACTTTTCCAGTCATCGTGGTGACCATCGTCGTGCTTTATCTTTTAAACTGCATCAAGATACTGAAGGAATATGAACGGGGTGTCATCTTCCGCCTGGGCCGGGTTCTGTCGCGCCCCAAGGGGCCGGGATTAATTTTCGTTTTTGCTCCGATCGACCGCATGGTCCGCATCAGTCTGAGACTGATCGTTATGGATATTCCTCCCCAGGACGTTATCACCAAGGATAATGTTTCAGTCAAGGTCAACGCCGTCCTTTATTTCCGGGTGATGGACCCGCTCAAGGCGGTGCTGGAAGTCCAGGATTATCTTTATGCCACCTCTCAGCTCTCCCAGACCACCCTGAGGAGCGTTCTGGGCCAGGTGGAACTGGATGAGCTGCTGTCGGAAAGAGAAAAGCTAAACGCTCAACTCCAGGAAATAATCGACCAGCATACCGACCCCTGGGGTATCAAGGTGCAACTGGTGGAAATCAAGCACATCGACCTGCCGGAAACCATGATCAGGGCCATCGCCAGGCAGGCCGAAGCCGAAAGAGAAAGGCGGGCCAAAGTCATCCATGCCGATGGCGAATTCCAGTCTTCGACCAAGCTGGCCCAGGCGGCTGAGATCATTTCCCAGAATCCCCAGACCATCATGCTGCGTTTCCTGGGCACCCTGACTGAAATCGCCACCGAGAAGAATTCCACCATCATCTTCCCGCTGCCTCTCGAAATTCTCAGGGCCTTTTCCATGGATAAATCAAAGGAGAAGTAGTAGCAGCAATGGTGAGAGATTACAGGGAAGTACAGGTATCATCAACCGTCCTGGTGGTTATCATCCTGGGCATCATCCTGCTGGGCGCGGTCATTTTCTTCATCGGCGTCCAGGTGGGCAAGAAACAGGCTGACCTGGTGGTCAGGACCATGACTGCCCAGAAAGCCGAAGAAACGGTCAGCGCTCCGGTGGCCGTCCCGCCGGCGGAAGAAGCAACCGGGACCGTTTCCAGCCAGCCGGCTGAAACCACGACCGAAACCCCAGCCCAGACGGCCAGCCGTTCGGCTGAACAAGCGGCCAGTAAACCGGCTTCTTCCGGCAGCCAGCCCTCGACTTCTCAGGCAACTACTTCGCCGCCGAAAACCACTACCACTTCTCCCAGACCGGCAGCTACACCTTCTGGCACTTTCTATATCCAGGTGGGAGCTTTCAACGACCGACCGAGCGCCAGACTGGAAGCGGAAAAATACCGGAAGCAGGGATATACCGCGGTGGTCAAGGAACCTTTCGCCAGGGACCGGAAACCACTTTACCGGGTGTGGCTAGGTGGTTACAAAACACGGGAGGAAGCCCAGAAAGCCCTGTCCGAACGGGTCAGCCGGTCGGCCCGCAACCCGGGTTTCTTTATCGTCCAGCAATAAGTTTCTGCAATGGATCTTAACCGGCCGGAAGGAAGAGAGCTTTCCGGCCGGTTTATTCTCCCGACCCATCTTGACAGAAAGCCATTTCTCCTCTATCTTGCCTCTGTCAGGAGAAATTAAGGTGAACGAGACCGGATGGTTAGAAAAGCTGTCTGCGAGCCGGGAAAAAGCGACCGGCCTTTTTGCAAAACTGGAAGAAGTCCGAGGTTTTCTTTGACCTGGACCACAAGATAAAAGAATTAGAAACCATCAACTCCCAGTTAGCCAACCCCGAAACCTGGAGCGACCAGAAAAAATTTCAATCCCTGCAGCAGAGAAAGAAACAGCTGGAAAAAGACCTGCAATTCTACCAGAAGCTGAAAAATGACCGGGAAGAGATTGAAGTCCTGCTGGAACTGGCTGAGGAAGGCGAGAAAGTTCTGGATGAGTTAAGCCGGGCCCTTCGGGCTTTTGAGCAGGAACTCCAAGAAGCTGAACTGCGGACTTTGTTTTTTGACGAGGATGATTCCCGAAATGCCATTCTGACCATCCATCCCGGAGCCGGCGGGACCGAGTCCCAGGACTGGGCCCAGATGCTCTTCCGCATGTACCTGCGCTTCGCCGAGAGGAAAGGCTTTAAGACCGAGGTCATAGATTTCCAGCCGGGTGAAGAAGCCGGACTGAAAAGCGCCACTATCCGGGTGGAGGGCGATTATGCCTTCGGCCTATTGAGCCAGGAATCGGGAGTCCACCGCCTGGTCCGGATTTCACCCTTTGACGCTAACAAGCGGCGTCACACCTCGTTCGCGGCCGTTTTTATCTACCCGGAAATCGATGAAGACATTGAAATAGAAATCAACCCCGACGACCTGAAAATCGATACCTACCGGGCCTCGGGCAAGGGCGGACAGCACGTCAACCGTACTGATTCAGCCGTCCGGATCACTCACCTACCGACCGGCATCGTCGTCCAGTGCCAGAATGAGCGGTCGCAACACCAGAACAAGGCCCGGGCCATGAAACTGCTCAAGGCTCGCCTGTACGAGCTCGAGCGGAAGAAGAAGCTGGAAAAAATCGACAAGCTGGAGGACCTGAAATCGGACATTGCCTGGGGTAACCAGATCCGCTCTTACGTCCTGCATCCTTACAAAATGATCAAGGACCTCAGGACCAGGCTGGAAACCGGAGATGTCGACCGGATTCTGGACGGCGACCTTGATGACTTCATCAAAGCTTCTCTGATGCTCAGGAAAAAAGAAGCTCTGGCCGCAACCAACCGGG
>JANLGB010000038.1:8030-14087 GCA_024653405.1 Candidatus Saccharicenans sp. | reverse complement strand
GCCGCGGCTCAAAGGTCGGGGACAAGCTCTGTCTCGGCTGGGAGGCGGGATCGGTACCCGCGGCCCCGGTGAAAAGAAGCTGGAAGAAGACCGGCGGAGAATTACCGACCGCATCACCAAGATAAAAAAAGACATAGACAGCCTGCAGAAAAGACGGGCCAGGCAAAGGGAAGGCCGCAGGAAGTCTCCGGTACCCACCGTTTCCCTGGTTGGCTACACCAGTGCCGGCAAATCGACCCTGTTCAACCAGCTGACCCGGGAAAGCCGCTATACTTCGCCCCACCTGTTCGCCACTCTCGACCCCATGGTCAGGCGGGTCACTTTTTCCGATGGCCTGTATTTTTTTCTCTCCGACACCGTCGGGTTCATCAAGAAACTGCCGGTGGAATTAATCTCAGCTTTTAGAGCCACCCTGGAAGAAATCAGGGAAGCCGACTGCCTGCTGCACGTGGTTGATGTTACCTCCGGCGAAGCCCTGGAACAGGCCGCCGCGGTGGAAAAAATACTGGAAGACCTGGAAATTTCCGGCCTGCCGGTGGTTAAAGTCTTTAATAAAATCGACCTGTTACCCGAAGGGGAAAAAAACGAGCTGCTCCTGAGGAACAGTGATTCAGGCCACTCTCCCCTTTACATCTCGGCTCTGAGCGGTGAGGGACTCGACCGGCTGAAAGGTCGATTGAGACGGCTGCTCTTTGATAATTTTGAGACTTTCAGGTTGCGCATACCCAGGACCAGGGCCGAGCTGGCCAGTTCCCTGGCCCGCCAGGCCATAATCATCACCCGGACCGAAACCGACGAGGGCTGGGAATACCAGGTGGCAGCTGACCGGAGCCGGGTGTTTCCCTATCTGCCCTATCTGCAGAAAGGAGAAAACCCATGAGAAGGAAAAATAAAATCGCGGTTCCGGCCCTGGCCGGACTGATTCTGGTTTTAAGTTCCTGTATCAGCCTGCCTCTCAAAAAAGAATATGTTCCACCTGCTTTTCACCTGGAAAATCCCCAGCCGCTGGTTCTGGCCCAGCTCAGCCTGAATGAAAGGCTGGCCTTCGAGGAAGGCTGGAAAAGCCTGAAGCAGGGAAACATAGACCGGGCCCGGAGGGAATTCAGCCAGCTGGGGCGGGACAATGCCTTCTTCAACCTGGGCGAAGGCTACTGCCGTCTTTACGAACAGCAGCTGGGCGAGGCCGAAGCTTTCTTCCTGAGAGCCCTGGAGCTCAACCCGGAATTGATTTCAGCCCGGGTCGGTCTGGCCATCATTTATGAACAGCTCAATGACCAGGATAGGGAATTCCTGCAGTTGCGCGAAATCCTGAAAAAAGCACCGGACCACAACTGGGCAAAACCGAGATATGAAGAGCTGCGCACCAGGCTGACCCGGGAGCAGATGGAAGCTGCCCGCAGCGCCTTGAGCCAGAACCGGAAGGACCCGGCCCGAGAAGCCCTGCTCAAGGCCCTGTTCTATTCGCCCGAACTGGTCGAAGCTCACCTGCAGCTGGCCCGCCTTTACCGGGGCGAAAAAAAATATTCCCAGGCCCTCAGCCATTACCAGGCTCTCTATAACCTTCAGCCCCGGGATAAGCAGGTCCTGAAAGAATATGCCGAAACGCTGGAAGCCAACGACGACCTGGGTCAGAGCCTGGATATCTATGAAAAGCTGGCCGAGCTGTCCCCGGGTGACAAGCAGGTCCTGGAAAAAGTCGAGTTCCTGAAAAACAGCCTGGGCATAATCGAACTGCCCAGCATGTACAACGAGATAGCCAATTCCCAGGCCATCACCAGGCAGGACCTGGCGGCCATCCTGGCTGTCAAGTTCAACCAGTTCCTGCCCCAGGTTTCCGCCCCACCCATCATCGTTGATATTGCCACCAGCTGGGCCGCTAAATTCATTATCAGGGTGGTGGCCGCCAGGCTGATGGATAAATACGATAACCACACCTTTGAACCCACTCGCCCGGTGACCCGGGCCGAACTGGCCGAGACTTTTTCCCGCCTAATAAATTATCTTAAGGGCAAGGGGAAAAGGCTGCTACCCATCGTTCCCCCGGACAGGATTCAAATCAGCGACATCCCGGCCGATAATCCCTATTATCAGCTGGCGGTAAACATGGTGGCTTACCAGTTGATGGAGCTATCAGGCCAGAGGAGGTTTAGCCCAGACCAGACAGTTTCTGGGATGGAAGCTTTGAGAATGGCCGACATTCTGTTAAACTTGGTTAAGTGAAAAGGAAACCGGGAGCCATGGATGAGACAGCCAGACTGACAGCCAAGTTAAGATCGAATTTCGGAACCATTCCCAATTACCTGACGCTGCTGCGGATTCTGCTAGTGCCGGTCTTCGTGATTTTTCTTTTGAAACACAAGCAGGCCGAGGCCTTTTTTATCTTCCTGGCTGCCGGCCTGACCGACGTTCTGGATGGACTGGCGGCTCGTCTCTGGCATCAACATTCAGTCACCGGCCTGTGGCTCGACCCGCTGGCTGACAAGCTGCTTATTTTCAGCAGCTTTTTTCTCCTGAGTTTTCCTGATTTTGCCCATCCCAACACCATGCCCTGGAAAGTCTTCTGGGTGGTTTTAGGACGAGACCTGCTGATAGTGGTCGGGGCCGTAATTCTTTACCTCCTGAAAATCAAGCAGAGCTTCCCGCCCACCCTGCTGGGGAAAACCAGCACCGTCTGCCAGGTGCTGGCCGTGCTGGCCGTGCTGTTTTTCAATTTCCTGCAAAAAGAAGTCAGCCTGTTGAGCTGGCTGTATGACCTGACCCTGCTGGCCACGGTGGTTTCCGGCCTGCAATATATCTGGGTGGGAGTTTCAGCCCTCCGGAGAAGATAGGACTCCGGCAATAATCTTTTCGAATTTTTCCTTCCAGGGGTTGATCTCAAAATGCTTCTCGACGTGTTCTCCCGCCGCCCGACCCAGCTGGTGACCTCTTTCCGGGTGCTTTAGGACTTCTTCAAGGCAGGCAGCCAGCTGGTTATAATCCTGGTGTTCAAAGACAAAGCCCGTGCGGCCCGGTATGACTAGCTCTGAGGCTGCCCCCTGTTCCACGATGACCGGCAGCCCGGCTAATCCGGATTCCAGGACAATCCGGCTCAGAGGGTCAAACCCGGGGAAAATAACAGCCAGCTTGAATTTACTCCACCCGGCTGGGAGACAATCAACATCAGGAAACTCCAGGCTCAGGCCAGGGGGAACTGGTTGCTGGCAGATTTCCTCCTCCAGTTTTTCGCATCTCTTTTTTTTCAAGCCCGGGAAAAACAGGCTGACCGTGGTGGGACGGTCTGATTTAATATGTCCGCTACCAGCCACCTGGCTGATGACCTCGATGGTTTCCAGTATTCGCTTCAGGTTGGGGCCGCTGAAAAAAAGAGCTATATCGGTCGGCTGATTACCGGGGCTGAGTTCCAGCAACTCCTGCTTGAACTGGGTAGCATCGATGGCCGGCGGCAGAATCAAAGACTTTTCCCTCGTCCTCTTGCGCCTGAACATTTCCGCTGCCAGCGAAGATTCAATCAGCACCCGGACGGATAGGTCGTTGGCCAAGCGGCTGGCCAGCCATTGACCCCAGAAAAAATTCAGCCAGTTGGTCCGACCCGAGAGCACTTCCCGGATCATCCAGACATGGCTGACCCCTTCCTGCCTGGCGGCCAGGGCCCCGGTCCAGTTGATGAAAGACAGGCTCAGCACCAGCTGGACTTTTTTCTTTCTGATGACGGCCGAGGTCCGGACAAAACTGCTCAGGTTGTAGACCCAGGCCACAGGCTGACGCCAGAGCTCCCGGAAATCAGTCAGCCAATCGTGCCCCTTGATTACTCTGACCTCCAGGCCTGCTGCCCTGGCCTTCTCGACCAGACGCCCTTCGGCCGGAAAAATCAATTCGGCGGAAAAAGGCTTGTCTCCGGGTAGCTGGAGATAATCAAGAATCTGGCTCTCACCGCTGCCGAACTCACCCGAGCCGGCGATAAACAGCACCTGGGGTTTGTCTGATGAGCTCAAGGGCCCTCCGGACCGCTGGTGGCAACAGTCGCCAACTTATAGCCTGATTTTATTCGCCTGCATTATTTAGTCAAGTCAGATGAAAGATAGGAGCTATTTAATAACAGGCTTCAGCCACGGTTTCCAGCGCTGGGTCAGGATGGGCCGGGCCACTCCGGCCGACCAGGAGAACCGCCTTTTTTATCTTGAATTAAATCGCGGCCTGGTGTTATTATCGTTTTATAAAAAAAGAAGGAGTAATCGATGCCTGAAAAGAAGACTTTTAACCGCCTGGCCAAAAGGCTGGAGAACATGCGCGACGAGATGATTGAGCTTCAAATGAAGCTCTGTGCCATTCCGGCCATCGCTCCAGCCAGTGGGGGTGAAGGAGAAGCCAGGAAAGCCGAGTTCCTGGAAAATTACCTCCGCCAGAACGGCTTCAACGACCTGCGGGTCATCAAGGCCCCCGACGTGGAAGCGCCTTCCGGCTACCGCCCGAATATCCTGGCCTTCTACCGGGGACAAGATTCCAGCAAGACCATCTGGGTCATGACCCACCTGGACGTGGTCCCGCCCGGCGAGCTGGCTCAGTGGCGAGGAGACCCCTTCAAAGCCTGGGTGGAAAAAGGCCGAATCTATGGCCGCGGCGTTGAAGACAACCAGCAGGACATGGTGGCTTCCATTTTTGCCGTCAAAGCCCTGATGGCCGAAGGGCTGAAACCGTCTTATGATGTCGGCCTGGCCCTGGTGGCCGACGAGGAAACCGGCAGCCAGAAAGGCATTGACTACGTCCTGAATAACACCGAAGTCTTCCGCCCCAATGACCTGATCATCGTGCCCGATGCCGGCAATAGTCACGGCACCATGATTGAAGTAGCCGAAAAATCCATCCTCTGGCTTAAAATCAGGACCCTGGGCAAACAGGCTCACGGCTCAACTCCGGAGAAAGGCATCAACAGTTTCAAGGCAGCCAGCTTTCTGATCACGGAGTTGCAAAAACTTTACCGGATATTCAACCAGAAAGACCGGCTGTTCAGCCCGCCCATTTCCACCTTTGAGCCGACCAAGAAAGAAGCCAATGTGCCCAACATCAATACCATTCCCGGCGAGGATGTCTTCTACATGGACTGCCGCATTCTCCCGCTCTACAGCGTGGAAAAGGTTCTCAAGACCGCCGGCAAGATAGCAGCTGACATTGAGAAGAAATTCCGAGTGAAGATTGAGATGAGCCTTGTCCAGAAAGCTCCGGCCGCTCCTCCTACCTCGCCCCGGGCCGCCGTCGTCCAGGCCCTGAAAAAGGCCGTCCGTGAAGTTTACCACAAGGAAGCCCGGGCCATGGGCATCGGTGGCGGCACCGTGGCCGCCCTGTTCCGGAGAGCTGGTTTCGAGGCCGCCTGCTGGTCCAGGCTGGACGAAACGGCCCACATGCCTAACGAGTACTGTATAATCGACAATATGGTCGGTGACGCCAAAGTCTTTGCCCATATTTTCCTGCAGGAGTAAAGAGAAACCATGGCTGAGCGGGCCGAGCTGCTACTCGTGCTGACCACTTTTCCCGGCCCGGAACAGGCAAGGGAAGCGGCCAGCTTGCTGGTGGAAAAGAAGCTGGCGGCCTGCTGCACCCTCCTCGATGGAACTTCCATCTACTTCTGGCAGGGAAAAAAGTGCCAAGACCAAGAGGTGGTGCTGTTGATTAAAACCCGGGCTGAGCTATACCCGGAGCTGGAGCAAAAAATAAAAGAAATCCACCCCTACGAGGTGCAGGAGATCATTGCCCTGCCGGTGACCCTGGCCAGCCAGGCCTACTCGGACTGGATCAAGGACGTCACCAGCGATTGAGGTCTCCTTTTCCAGACCTTGATGGCGGTTTTTATTGTATTCAGGTGGATGCTGACCGTTTCTTCAATCTCGGCCGTGTAACCGCCGCCCAGGACAATGGCCACGGGGATTTTTAATTTCCGGGCGCTTTCAATCACTAGCTTGTCCCTTTTCTTCAGGGCTTCAGCCGAGACATCCAGCCCGCTCAGCATGTCCTTTCGGTAAGGATCGGCCCCGGCCAGGTAAACGACCAGGTCTGGCTTGAATT
>JANLGB010000038.1:4658-8020 GCA_024653405.1 Candidatus Saccharicenans sp. | reverse complement strand
AATTCCAGGTAAAGACGGGGAAAGTGGGGGGCCAGAGCCTGCAGGTAAGCCTGGTCATCATCGCCCGACCACAGCCCGATATCCAAGCTGCTCTGGGGTTTATCGGAAGGATAAATGTCCATCTGGTGGATGGAGAAGGTGAAAACATAATCTTTCCGGGCAAAGAAAAAGGCCGTGCCGTTGCCCTGGTGCAGGTCGCAATCGACTACCATGGCCCGGTTTATCCGGCCCAGCTTTTTCATCTTTTCGATGGCCACGGCCACATCATTAAACAGGCAGAAGCCCTCGCCATGGTCAGGAAAGGCATGGTGGAAACCGCCGCCCAGGTGGACGGCCAGGCCGCTATTCAGTGCCTCCTCCACCGTCTGGATGGTCCCGCCGGTCATCAGCAGAAAAAATCTGACCACATCCGGACCGAAGGGCAATTCCAGGGCCTGCAACTCGACCGAAGACAGGCTGCTGCTTCTTACTTTTTTCAGGTAACGGGGAGTATGGACCAGGAGCAGGTCCTCTTCGGTTGCTGGTTCGGCCTTGATGAAATCCTTGTGCCCGGCTCCCAGGGCAATCACCCGCTCATACAGGAGCCGGTATTTCTTGACGGGGAAGATATGATGGCCCAAATCCACCATCCAGTACTCGTTGCTGTAGACGAACCTGAAAGGCAGTTTCCAGCCCAAGAGCGACAGAACCGAATCGACAATATCGGCCATTGTTTTCTAAGATATCAGAAAAACGTGTTCCTTAAAAGGAATAAGTTCTGGTCCCCGGCCGCCGGCGGCAATCATGACTCCAACCTGAGTAGCCGGGCTGAAGGCCAACCTGAAAAAAAGCCCCGGGCTGTGACCAACCCGGGGCCTGCTTAAAGGCAATCTATTTACTTTTTACTTTCCGGACCTGCGGCTCTTCCGGCTAACTTTAGCCGCTTTCTTCACCCGGCCGGCTTTTCTGGTTGTTTTCTTTCTGGCCATCTTCTTTCCAGATTCAGTCTGCTCCCGGGCCATTTTCTCCTGGATAGCAATCTGGGCCGAGGCCAGACGGGCAATCGGAATCTGGTAGGCCGAACAGCTGACATAATTGAGCCCTACCTGGTGGCAGAAAACAATAGACCTGGGGTCACCGCCGTGAACACCGCAGATGCCGACCTTGAGTTCGGGCCTGGTGGTCCGGCCTTTTTCCACCGCCCACTTCATCAGCAGGCCGACTCCCTTCTGGTCAAGAGTCTCAAACGGGTCGTCGGGCCAGATGCCATGATTGAGGTAGTAATTCAGGAACTTGGCACTGTCATCACGAGAAATGCCGTAGGTAGTCTGGGTCAGGTCGTTGGTCCCGAAGGAGAAGAACTCGGCTTCCCTGGCCACCTCCTCAGCGGTCAGGGCCGCCCGGGGGATTTCCACCATTGTCCCGACCTTGTATTTGACCTTCACCCCGTATTTTTTCATGAACTCGGTGGCCACCCGGTTCACGCTAGCCTTCTGGTTGGAAAGTTCCAGGACATCACCTACCAGGGGAATCATGATTTCCGGGAAGACCTTGTACCCCTCCCTGGTCAGCTCACAGGCGGCTTCGAAGATGGCCTGGACCTGCATCTCGGTGATTTCCGGGTAGGTTATACCCAGGCGGCAGCCGCGGTGGCCAAGCATCGGGTTAAACTCAGATAGTGCCTTCACCCGGGCCAGCAACTTCTCCAGCTCGGCAATCTTTTCAGGTGAGCCATTGGTAGCCCTGAGAACGGCCAGCTCCACCATCAGGTCTTCTTTCCGGGGCAGGAATTCGTGGAGCGGGGGGTCGATGGTCCTGATGGTCACCGGGTGACCTTTCATTTCCTTGAAAAATTCGTAAAAGTCCTGTTTCTGGAAGGGCAGGAGCTTGGCCAGAGCCTGCCGCCTGGCTTCTTCGGTCTCGGCCAGGATCATTTCTTTAACGATCGGCAGGCGTTCCGGTCCGAAGAACATGTGCTCGGTCCGGGCCAGCCCGATTCCCTCGGCCCCAAAGGCAAAGGCGATCTTAGCGTCAGCCGGAGTGTCGGAATTGGCCCTGACTCCCAGCCGGCGGGCTTTATCGGCCCAGGAAAGCAGCTTGGAGAAATACTGGTAAAGCCTGGACTCTTCTGGCTTCAAGGAACCCTTGACCACCTGCAGGATTTCGGACGGTTTGGTCGGGATTTCACCTTCCAACACTTCACCGGTTGAGCCATCTATTGAAATCCACTGGCCTTCACTGAATTTCCTGCCGCCAACATAGAAGGCTTTTTCCTCTTCTGCCACCTTGATGGCCCCGCAGCCGACCACAGCCGGTTTGCCCATCTGCCGGCCGACCACGGCCGCATGGGAGGTCATACCTCCGGTGGCGGTGAGTATTCCTTGGGCTGCACTCATTCCATGGATATCGTCGGGAGAAGTCTCTTCCCTGACCAGGATGACTTTCTTACCCTCTTTGGCCCAGGCCACCGCCTCGTTGGCTGTGAACACAATCTGACCGGTAGCCGCGCCGGGAGAAGCCGCCAGGCCCCTGGCCAGAAGCGAATGCTTGGCCTTTTCCTGCAGGTCGAAGATCGGATGCAGCAACTGGTTGAGAGCTTCTGGTTCCACCTTGAGCAGGGCCTGGTCTCTGGTAATCAGGCCCTCTTCCACCAGGTCCACCGCGATCTTGACCGCGGCCATACCCGTCCTCTTGCCGTTGCGGGTCTGGAGCATGTAGAGCTTGCCTTCCTGGATGGTGAACTCAAAATCCTGAACATCGCCATAATGCTTTTCCAGCCGCTTGACCACCGTTACCAGCTGCTTGAAAACCTCGGGCATCTCTTTTTCCAGGTTCTTAAGTGGAGCCGGGGTGCGAATACCAGCCACGACATCTTCTCCCTGAGCATTGACCAGGTACTCGCCGTAGAGTTCTTTTTCCCCGGTGGCCGGGTTCCGGGTAAATCCGACACCCGTGGCTGAGGTCGGACCGTAATTACCGAAAACCATCTGCTGGACATTAACTGCCGTTCCCAGGTTTTCGGGAATGTGATACTTGCGGCGGTAGGTAATGGCCCTGGGATTATTCCAGGACTTGAAAACCGCAGCTACGGCCAGATGCAGTTGTTCCAGGACATCCTGCGGAAAGTCCCGGCCGGTTTCAGCGACTACCAGCTTCCTGTAGCCAGCAATGATTTCTTCCAGGGTCTTTTCAGTTAGTTCGTGGTCGAACTGAATGCCGCTGGCTTCTTTGTGAGCCCGGAGAATCTCCTCAAATTTCTTCTTGGGGATGTCCAGAACGACGTCGCCGAACATGTGGATCAGACGGCGGTAGCAGTCCAGGGCGAAACGGCGGTTGCCAGTTTTCCTGGCCAGGCCCTCGACGGTTCGGTCGTTGAGTCCCAG
>JANLGB010000038.1:0-4648 GCA_024653405.1 Candidatus Saccharicenans sp. | reverse complement strand
ATCCATCATCCCGGGCATGCTGAACTTGGCTCCGGACCTGACCGATACCAGCAGAGGATTAACCGGGTCGCCGAATTTCTGCCCGGCAGTTTTTTCCAACCTTTTCAGGCTGGTCGTTATCTGTTGTTCCACGTCCTTCGGGATCTTATTTCCCGCCTTGAAAAACAGGTTGCAGACTTCGGTAGAAATGGTAAAACCAGGGGGAACTGGGAGGCCGATGCTGGCCATCTCGGCCAGGTTGGCACCCTTGCCGCCAAGGATATCCTTCATGTCCTTGTTGCCTTCGGCCAAACCGGGTCCAAAGAAATACACGTACTTTTTTGCCATAGCACTCTCTCCTTCTAAGGCCTTTTTGAATTCAAGAAAATATACACTTTCAGGGGCCAAATTTCAAGGATAGCCTCCGGCAGATATCTAAAATATCAGCGAAAAAATTACTTGGTCTTCTTTAACAGGCAGAACTGGTTGCCGGGAGAGAAAAGCAGAACCAATGACATGGCCAGCCAGAGCGAATCCTCCAGTATCAGCCAGAGGTCGGCCCGCCGGCTGAAGGTCCCAAAACAGCCACAGTCAACGTCCAGCCCGCGGATTATGGTAATGGTCACCAGGATGATAAAAAACAGCAGCAAGCCGCTCGTGAGCAGAGCACTGGAGCGGGGAAAGACCCCGATAATCAGGCAAACTCCGGCCACCAGCTCGACCCAAGGCAGAAATATAGCAGTGATGAAACTCAGGCTCTGCCCGACCAGCCGGTTCTTAATAATAAAAATTTTCTTTTGCTCCTGCGGCTTATTGTCGGCGGAGTATTTATCTGGCCAGGGGGTCGGCAATCTTGGTGACCGCTGCCCAGATAAAGACCCCACCGACCACCAGGCGCAAGAACAACAGAAAATATTTATTACTGAGCATCCTCTTCTGCTTTCTCCACTGGCAGCCCGGCCGCCATCCATTCTTCCCAACCGCCGCTGAAAATCCTGAGGTCTCTAAAACCGCGGTCATGGAGTAGCCGGGCCAGGTTGAGGCTGGTCAGACAATCTCCGCCCTCGCAATAAATAATCAGTGGTTGTCCCAACGGGATGGTATCGAGCAGCCCGTAATTTCCACTCTTGACCTCATCCAGAGGGATGGACATGGCTCCCGGGATGTGCCCGCGCCGGAACTCAAGGGTCGAGCGGCTGTCCAGAATGGCCGCCTGTTGGTTATGCCACAGGTCTTCCACTTCGGGCAGGCTGATAAAAACCAGGCCTGGATAATCTTCGCGGGATAGGAAAGCCTGCTTGAATTCACCCTGCAGGAACCTCTTGATCAGGCCGGCCTGACTGACGGCACCAAGGACCAGCGACAGGCTCAGAATGATGATAAGCCCCTGCCAGGATTCCCTGTCCCTTAGAATCTCTTTAAGTTTCATCCAGGTTCAGCCAAAAAGCTGCTGGTACTTTTCCAGGCCCCGGCGCAGGATTTCAATGGCTTCCACCAGGTCCTCTTCTTTAAGGACGTAGGCAATTCTCACTTCATTCTGGCCACGGCCGGGAGTGGCATAAAAACCTGGACCCGGGGCCACCATCACGGTTTTATTGTTGAGGGAAAAATCGGTCAGCAGCCACTGGGCCAAGTGCTCGGAATCCTTGACTGGCAGACGGCAGACCACATAGAAGGCGCCCTGGGGCTTCCGGACAAAGACGCCCGGGATGGAATTCAGGCCATCGTACAGGACGTCCCGGCGCCTCTGGTATTCTTCCCTGATTGGCCCGAAATAATCCAGGCCCATGCGGTAGGCAGTCAGGGCCGCATACTGCTCCACCGACGGCGGGCAGAGCCGGGCCTGGGCAAATTTCAACACCGCCTGGTAAACTTCTTCGTTCCGGGTGACGATGGCCCCGATGCGGGCTCCACAGCAGCTGAAGCGCTTGGAGATGCTGTCAACCACGATGACCCGGTGAGAAATTTCCTCGAATTCCAGGAGGCTCTTATGTTGCAGGCCGTCGTAAACGAATTCCTTGTAAACTTCATCACCGATTAAGAACAGGTCGTGCTTCTTGACCAGGTCCACCACCCGCTGCAGTTCTTCCTCGGTGTAAACCGTCCCGGTAGGATTGTTGGGCGAGCACAGCAGGATGGCCCTGGTCCGCGGGGTAATCAGGGCTTCAATCTGTTCTTTTGGAGGCAGCCTGAAGCCGTCTTCTACTTTCAATGGAAGTGGGACAATGCGAACGTCAGCAAAAGTGGCATAGCCGTTATAGTTGGTGTAAAAGGGTTCGGGGATGATAATCTCATCGCCCGGGTCGGCCACCACCGAGAAGGAAAAATGGATGGCTTCGGAACCGCCGATGGTAATGAGGACATTGTCGGCCGTCAGCTTGATTCCGTAGACGGCAAAATAATCGGCCATAGCCTGCCGCAATTCCTCAAAGCCCTGCGATGGACCGTAGCCCAGGATCGGGCCGTTGTACTGATGGAAAGCCTTGATGATGGGTTCCGGGGTGGGAATGTCGGGGTCACCGATGTTCAGATGGAAAATATGAATCCCCCTTCTACTGGCTTCATCGGCGAAAGGCTTGAGTTTGCGGATGGGAGAGGCCTGTATTTCTTTAGCCCGGCGGGATATAAACATTGATGAGTCCTCCTGCTTATGATAATTATTTTTAATTATAAAAAATCAGCCAGACTAAAACAACCTTTTGTTTGGCTGTCCGGGCCTCGGTAAGATTGAAGTCGGCCGATTACTCTGGCCGCTTCTTTCCTCCTGTCCTGCGCTGGTGGCGATTACAGAGCCGGAACCAGGCCTGGAAGAACAGAACATTTGCCATCAGGCCCTTTTTCTGGTATTTAATTCAGGAATGCTGGCGACCTCACTATAATCATGGTCGGGATAAAAAAATGGTCATAGACAGGCGGGCTCGACTGGTAGAAGTACATAGCTGGAATGATTATTTCCTTTTTACGCTGGAATCGCCGGAGATAGCCCCAAAGTCCAGGCCGGGACAGTTTCTGATGATCAGGGTCTCGGAGTCCACCCAGCCGCTGCTACGGCGTCCCATCAGCCTGCACAACGTCGAGGGACCCAGGTTGCAGATTTTCTTCCAGATAGCCGGCGAAGGGACCAGGTTATTGTCTGGGAAAAGGGCCGGGGACAGGCTTGACCTTCTCGGGCCCCTGGGCCAGGGTTTTACCATCAGGCCTGAATTCAGGGATAAGGAAGTCTTCTGCGTGGGCGGTGGCCGGGGCATAGCGCCGCTTTATTTTCTGGCCGGAGAACTGCTCCGGGCCGGTGCCCGGCCGGTTATTTTCTACGGTGGTCGAACCGCCGCTGACCTGCCCCTCCGGGACCGCCTGGAAAAGAGCGGGCTCGAAGTCCTGGTAACTACCGATGACGGCAGCGCGGGTTTCCCAGGCCTGGTCACCTCGCTGGTAGCAGAAACCTTAAAGAAAAGGCGGCCGGAATTTCTTTACGCCTGTGGACCGGACCCGATGATGGAAAAGCTGGCCGAACTCTGCCGCCGGGAAAAGCTGGCCGGAGAGTTTTCGTTGGAAGCCATCATGGGCTGCGGCTTCGGCACCTGCTGGGGCTGTGTCAAGAAAATCAGGAGGAACGGCCAGGAAAAATATTTGAAAGTCTGCCAGGACGGACCGGTTTTTCCTTACGCTGAAATAATCTGGCAGGAGAATGACCATGGTTGACCTGTCAGTGGACCTGGGTTTTCTTCGGCTCAAGAACCCGGTGCTGGCTGCCAGCGGAACCTTTGGCTACGGGTTGGAATTTAAACCCTTCTACGACCTGGAACTGCTGGGCGGCTTCGTGGTGAAAGGACTTTACCTTAAGCCGAGAGAGGGCAACAAGCCGCCGCGTCTGGTGGAAACTCCGAGCGGACTGATCAACTCCATTGGCCTCCAGGGAATCGGGGTGGAAGCCTTCTGCCGGGAAGTGCTGCCGGAGCTGGCCGGTCTCAACACCGCGGTCATCGTCAACGTCTGCGGCGAGGAAGAAGATGAATATGCCCGGGTGGCGGAGTACCTCAGCCGGCACCAGGGCCTGGCTGCCCTGGAATTAAACATCTCCTGCCCCAACGTGCGGGAAGGCGGCCGCTGCCCGGCCCAGAACCCGGAAGCCACCTATCGCACGGTGAAAAAGGTTAAACAGGTTACCTCCCTGCCCCTAATCACCAAGCTTTCGCCCAACGTGACCGACATTGCCTCCGTGGCCCTGGCGGCTGAAGAAGCCGGGACCGAAGCCATCTCGCTCATCAACACCCTGCTGGCCATGGCCATAGACCTGGAGACCAGGAAACCACGACTGGGGAATATCATGGGCGGATTGAGCGGGCCGGCTATCAAGCCCATTGCCCTGAGGATGGTCTTCCAGGTAGCCCGGGCGGTCCGGGTCCCGGTCATCGGAATGGGCGGAATCTTCACGGCCGAGGATGCCCTGGAATTCATGATGGCCGGAGCAGCTGCCGTCCAGGTTGGCACAGCTAACTTTGTCGACCCCGATGCCTGCTTAAAAATTATCAGGGGCCTGGAAAGCTGGGCTGACAAACACGGTATAAAAAAAATAAGCGAACTCAGTGGTAGTCTCAGGGTCTGAGCCCGCAGCCGCGATGATATTTTCTATGATTCTCTGAAGGAAGCCATGAAAAAGAAAACACCGTCA
>JANLGB010000037.1:10840-14368 GCA_024653405.1 Candidatus Saccharicenans sp. | reverse complement strand
CCGCTGGAGCAAGGCGCGCTCATCAAGTTGCTCGAGGTTATAAAGAATTTTGAAGGCCAGGGCAAAAGCAACCTGCGTGATTTTATCAAGTTTTCGGCCGAAACCGGTGACGATAAAAACCTCTGGACAATAGACGTCCCGGAAACCATTGACGCCGTTAAAATCATGACCATTCACAAGGCCAAGGGCCTTGGTTTCCCGGTGGTCATCCTACTTCTTTACCGGGAACAGATCAAGTCCGAGACTTTCTATATCAAGGAAAGCCCAAAAATAGCAGGCACCAGAACCAGGGGGCCGCAGCTGGTTGAAGTCCTGAGGTTGAATGCCAGAACCGCCAGCGCCAGGCCCGACTTTGAGAGAGCCTACGAAGGCTACCGGGAAAGGGAACGAGTGAATAAATTAAACACGCTGTACGTGGCTCTGACCAGGGCCCGGGAAGAACTATACGTAATCGGGGTTAAGAGGCGCAATGAATACCCCTTTCCCCTGCTGGAAGCCATCCTCAACCTTGAACCCGAGGGGAAAGATGCCTCGGCCAGGTGTAAGCCCGATACCAGTCTGGTAATAAAGAGAGAGGAAAGTCGGCAGGAGTCTGGAGTCCCGTTGACCATCCTCCAGGCTGGAAAGTTTTCCCCGGTTGCCGACCGACCGGCCTTCAATTACTACGAAAGAAGACGCGGCGAATTGATCCATGCCCTGCTGGCCGCCGTTGAATTTGTCGCTAAAGACCTGGACCAGGTGCTGGCTGCGGCCACGGCCGGGGTCCGGGCCAAAGCCTTGGCGGCTGACGAAATGGAAACCGCTATCCGTACAGTCAGGGAATTTCTGTCGCTACCCCAAGTGGCCAGGTACTTTGAGCGGCGGCCCGGGCGGGTTGTTCACCGGGAAATAGAGCTGGTTGACACCCGGGGCCGGCTCTTCCGGGCCGACCGGGTAGTTGTCGACCCCGACCGGGTCACCGTGATTGATTTCAAGACTGGTTTTTCTGGAAACCAGGAACAGCAGGCAACCTATATCCAACAACTGAAAAGCTACATGTCGATGCTGTCTGATATATATCCCGGAAGAAAGATAGAAGGGATGCTGATGTATCCCGACCAGAAAAAACTGGAGGAAGTCTGATGTCACTGGTTCTGGTGCGGCCCGGGCAGGATCTACCGGAAATTCTGGCCGCCAGGTTGCTGGAATCCGGTCAGGACCTGACCGGGTTTCGGGTGGTTTTTCCAGAAAAAAGACCGGGTCATTACCTGAGAAAGGCCCTGGCCCAAAAGCTTAAAAAGAGCTTCCGGCCGCCGCTCATCCAGTCCCTGGACGAGTTGGTCGATAGCCTCTACCAGGAAATCAACCCGAACCAGGACCGCCCGGCCGACCCTATCGACGCCGTTTCCCTCCTTTATGAGCTCCACCGCCGGCAGCCTGAACCCCTGGGCGGGAAAGCCTTTTTATCCCTGGACGAATTTTTCCCGCTGGGGCTTAAGCTTTACCAGGACCTGGAAGAACTGAAAACCGGGCTGGTAACCAGGGAAAAATTTCTGATGATCGACTCGCTGGCCGGACAGAACCTGCCCCAAAAAACCAGGTCCAGGCTGCAGAAAGTTTCTTTCTTCTTCGAAAATTTTTACGACCGCCTGGCGCAGGAAAATCTGACCACCCCGGCCACCCGCCTGGTAACCGTCCTCGACCGGCTCCGCCCCGAACACCCGGACCGTTTTCACCAGACAATCCTGGCCGGATTCTACCTGCTGAATGCTGCCGAAAGAGAACTGATGAAAAAGATCCTGGAATCGGAGCGGGCTGTTCTTTACCTTCTGGATGGGCCGGGAATTGAGGAGCTGGCTGAGAGCCTGGGGCTAAACCTGAGAGAAGCTGAAATCATCCCCGCAGACGGGGGCCACGGCCGCCAACCGGAGATTCATTTCTACCTGAGCCCCGATTCCCACGGGCAGCTTCTTATCCTGAACAACCTGGTAGCGGAAAAAATCCAGGACCGGTCCCTGCTCGATGAAAAACAGGTCATCGTCCTGCCCGCCCTGGAAAGCCTGATACCATTGTACCAGCAGACGCTGTCGGCACTGCCGGAGGAAGCCTACAACATTTCCCTCGGTTACCCCCTGACCAGGACCCCCCTTTATAATTTTTTTGATTGCCTGTTCAACCTGATTCAAACGGCCGATGAATCAAACCGGGTCTATGCTCCTTATTACCTGGACTTCGTTCTCCATCCCTATACCAAGAACATCTATTTTCCCGGGCCACAGCCGAGCGCCGAGCTGACCAGGATTCTCTTCCATGCCATCCAGGAAAGCCTCAACCAGAAAAAAGGCAATCTCTTCTGGTCGCTGGAGGAAATCGTCGCCGACCGGGACTGGCAGAGAAAACTGGACGAATATGCGGAAACAGCCCGGACCCCGAAAGCCCTGGAATTTATAAAGCACCTGCAGTCAATTCACCAGCAGACGATTGAACCATTCTTTGAGATCCAGAGCATCGGGGACTTTGCTCTGAAACTTGTCAACCTGCTGGATTTCCTGGTCCAGAGGAGCACTGCTCCCCAGCATCTTTTCTTCCAGCCCTATGCCGAAGAATTCCTGGCCCGGTTGGAGAACCTGAAGAATTCGCTGATGAGCCGGGAAAATTTCCAGCACCGCAACAGCTACTTCAACCTGTTCCGCAAGCTCATCTCCGAGGCCCGGGTCAGTTTTCCCGGAACTCCCCTCCATGGCCTCCAGGTACTCGGCTTCTGGGAAACCCGCTGCCTCCAGTTCGCTGAGGTCTATCTCCTGGATATGAACGAGGAGGTCATTCCCGGCAGCAGCAAGGTGGACTCCCTGCTGCCCCAGATGGTGAGGAGGGCTCTGAAGCTCCCGACATATAGGGAGCGCGAAAAGAGGTACAGGCATTATTTCCACCAGCTGGTTTCAGGAGCCGGTCGGGTCCATATCTTTTTCGTGGAAAACAGCGAGAAAGAAAAAAGCAGGTTCGTGGAGGAGCTGCTCTGGGAAAAGCAGAAGAAAGAAAAGAAGCTGGAAACCTCGGGCTACATCAGGTCGGCCAGTTACCGCATCGACCTCAGCACCCCGGCGGTCAAACCCCTGGCCAAGACGGCCGGGACGATGGAAGCCCTGGCCCGCCTGGAAATCTCGGCCAGCCAGCTCGATTCCTACCTGCAATGCCCCATCCAGTTTTATTATGCCCACGTTCTCCGGCTGGCCGAAAGAGAAGAACTGGCTGATACCCTGGAAAGGGCTGACATCGGCACCCTGGTTCATCTTATTCTCAACGAATATTTCCGGCCGTTCCTTAACCGGCCCCTGCCCCGGGAACTTGACGGCGACAGGCTGGTCCGAATCACCGACCAGGTCTTCCGGACAATGCTGGCCGGCCCGGTTTCAGGGAACTTCCTGCTGATGAAAGAACAGATAACCCAGCACTTGCTGGAATTCCTGGAAAAATACCAGCAGCCGGTTGTCCGCCGGCTGGCGGAACACGGGCTGCCACTCGTTATCAACCAGCTGGAGAAAAAAATCC
>JANLGB010000037.1:8444-10830 GCA_024653405.1 Candidatus Saccharicenans sp. | reverse complement strand
TCCAGCTGGATTATAAGGTAAGAGGACATATCTTCAGGCTCAAGGGCAAGATCGACCGGGTAGAAAGGCGAGGTTCCTGCCTGTGCCTTCTCGATTACAAGACTTCCGCCAGCGAAAAGTACCAGGCCATCAAATTCCACAAGCTGGAACTGGAAAACAGAGCTTCCTGGCCTGAGGCCATCGGCAGCCTGCAGCTACCCTTCTACCAGCTTTTGGCCGCAGCCGAATTCCAGACCCCGGCCGAAGACATCTACCCGGCGCTGCTGATTCTGGGCCGAAATTATTTAGGTCCCGATATTGAATTCTCGCCCCTGGCTGGGAAAAAAGTCCGCAACCCGACTGACCTGGAGCAAGAGCCCTGCTTCTACCCCCTGGGCGAAACCCCGCTGACCGAGAAAACCAGGAAAGACAATTTCTTCCTGGTCAAAGAAATAATTGACCGGTTGCTCCTCGAAATTATCGACCCGGATCGGCCCTTCACCCCAGATGGCATAGAGACCGACCGCTGTGAGCGGTGCCTCTTTGTCGATTTCTGCGGACGTTAATAATAATTTGCAGGCAGTAATCCAAGCGGCCCCATTTTTCGTAATTATTGGTATGAAGCCTAAATTAGAATTCGAAGGTGGAAAAGATGGTTAAATTTTTGCTGTGGCTGATACTTTTCGTCCTCTGCTGGCCGCTGGCTCTCCTGGCCCTCATACTCTATCCCCTGGTCTGGCTGATTTCCCTGCCCTTCCGGCTGCTCGGCCTGACCCTCACGGCAGTTTTCGACCTGCTCCAAGCCATACTTACCCTGCCGGCCAGGATGCTCAACAGCCTGGCCAGATAACCTTCAGCCTTTCCGGCCAGCTTGACAAATCCCG
The DNA here is from genome assembly GCA_024653405.1 of Candidatus Saccharicenans sp. Taxonomy (GTDB): domain Bacteria; phylum Acidobacteriota; class Aminicenantia; order Aminicenantales; family Saccharicenantaceae; genus Saccharicenans. Next base: position 9,967 of record JANLGB010000037.1, on the reverse strand, counting down.
GGCCGGCGTCTATTAAAGACGCATGGAGCTGCGCGTTGAAAAGATAGTCTATCCGGGCCGGTCCCTGGCCAGGGCTGAGGGCAAGATTGTCTTCACCGACCAGGGCCTCCCCGGCGAGCTGGTCGAGGTCGAGATTCTCAAGGATAAGAAGAATTTCGCCGAAGCCCGAACCCTAAAAGTCCTCCAGCCCTCAGCCGACAGGCAGCCGCCGCTCTGCAGCCATTACCAGGCCTGTTCTCCTTACCAGATAATGACCTACGACCTGGAGCTCAGGACGAAAAGGGCCCAGCTGCTGGAAATTTTTTCTGGTCTTTATGAAGGCAATAAGCCGCCGCTGGAGCTTGTTCCTTCGCCCCTGATTTATGGCTACCGCAACAAGATTCGCCTCAGTTTTAACTGGCAGGCCCAGCCGCCGTTTCTGGCTTACCATGAGCCCGGTTCTATGGCCAGTTTCTTGCCGGTCGAAAGCTGCGCTCTGGTGAGCGAGAAGGTCAATGCCGTAATTTCCAGGTTTAATACGCTGCTCCGGGGAGAGCCGCTTCCGGCCATCAGGCACCTGGAAATCAGGGAGAGTTTCTGGAGCGGCGAGCTTCTGCTGCTGCTGGAAGCCACGGATGAAGACAGCCTGGAAAGAGCTGCCCACTTGTGGCTCCCAGCGCTGACCATGGATTCTCCCGTGGCTGGGGTGGTCGGCCTGGTGCCGGAAGTTCGGAGGAAGTTTTACAGCGGGCTCTACGGCCGCGATTACCTGGAGGAAAAGGTTGGCCAGGTCATTTTCCGCTACGGAGCCGGGAGCTTCTTTCAGGTTAACCCGCCCCTGCTGGAAAAAGTGGTGGCAAAAATCAAGCCTCACCTGGAACCGCCATCCCCGGTTAAACTCATCGACCTCTATGCCGGGTTAGGGACTTTTGGCCTGTTGCTTTCTGGTTCAGCCTCAGAAATCATGGCCATAGAGTCGGACCCGAGCAATATTTTCTTCCTGAAAAAGAACCTGCGCCTCAACCGCATCCAGCACATGGTGGTGGCCGAGGGTCGGAGCGAAGACTGGATTGATGACATCCTGGAATTCCAGGCCGGGGCTATAGTCATTGATCCGCCACGAAAAGGAATGGCCGAAGAACTGGTTGAAGCCTTGGTCTCACACCCGCCCGGTCTTATTTTTTATCTTTCCTGCAATCCAACCACCCTGGCCCGCGACCTGAAAAAATTCCTTCCGGCATACGAACTGCTGGAAATTACCGGCTTTGACTTTTTCTCCCGTACTCCCCACATTGAAACCCTGGCCGTCCTGAAAGCCAGGCCGTCAGCTCATTGAAATTTGCCGGCCAGCTGACCACAGGCGGCAGCGATGTCCACTCCCTTGGATTGCCTGACTGTGACCTTGATTTTTCTTTCTTCCAGCCAGCGCTGGAACCTGGCCAGGTCCTCGGACGCGGGCCGCAGGTAAGGCAGGCCGCTCACCGGACAGTAGGCTATCAGGTTGACCTTGGCCATCGCCCGGCGGCTTCGGGCCAAGGTCAACC
>JANLGB010000037.1:2769-8434 GCA_024653405.1 Candidatus Saccharicenans sp. | reverse complement strand
TCAGGTTGACCTTGGCCCGAAGCCGCCGGGCGATGGCCGCCAGGCCCTCGGCTTCGTACAGGCTGTCATTGAGGTCCTTGATCAGAATGTACTCCAGCGTCAGTTGCCTTCCACCCGAGCGGATATAATCTTCGGCCGCGGCCACCAGCTCCGGTAAAGGATATTTTTTGTTGATGGGCATCAGCTGGCTTCTCTGCCGGTCTATGGAGCTGTGAAGGGAAATGGACAGGTTAATCTGCAGCTCAAAATTCTGGAGCTGCCTGAAGGCCGGAATCACCCCGACCGTGGATATGGTCATCCTCCTGGCTCCGAGGTTCAGGCCGTGCTCATCGTTCAGGATCCTGACGGCTTTAAGCACATTCTCCAGGTTGTCCAGTGGTTCTCCCATCCCCATAAAGACCAGGTTGGTTAATTGGTGTCGGAATTGGTATTTCAAGCTCAAGACCTGGCTGACAATCTCACCCGGGCTCAGATTTCTCCTGAAGCCGTTAAGTCCGCTGGCGCAGAAGGCACAACGGAACTTGCAGCCAACCTGGGTAGAAAGGCAGACCGTCTGCCGCCGGCCCGAGGGAATAAGCACCGTTTCGATGTAAAGTCCGTCTGGCAGGCGGAAAAGATATTTTATGGTGCCATCGGCCGAGCTGGTGGTCTTCTCCAGCTGGAGCGGGTTGATGATAAATTGTTCAGCCAGTTTTTGCCTGAGAGCCAGCGGCAGGTCGGTGAATTCGGAAAAGTCCACCAGTCCTCGCTGGTAGACTCCCTGGAAAATCTGCCTGGCCCGGTAGGGCTTTTCCCCGGCCGCCTGCAGGTAGTCCTCAAGTTCAGAAAGAGTGAAAGAAGTCAGACACAGCCGGTCGGTCATCGCTCGGGCCTTTCGCTTAGATTATAACCCAGATGAAAAGCGGAGATAATCCGGGTCTAAAAATTAGGGCACCGCCTGGTTTAACCCGGCTGGAAGGGTTGGGAGAAGGTTAATCTCAGTCGCCGGGAGAACAAAGCTTCTGCCAGCTGAATTCTTATTGGACGGACCGGACTGGTCAGACCAAAGTTCAATCAAGCCAACTGAGCCAATCGGCCGTCAAAACCAATAACAGTAGTCGGCGGCTCTTTCTTATTTCTATCTAATTTCTATTTCTGCTCAAACTTGGCCAGCAGGTCGGCCACGGCATCCTTGTGGACGGTAAAGACCAGCATTTTCAACTTCACGTAATCGTCCCGGTAAAGAATATAGCCCTTGTAGGGCCCGCGATGGGCTCCGGCCCCGGAATCCTTCACCAGGAACCAGGTCTGGTCATCCTTTTCCAGCAGACCCACGCAGTGAATCGCATGGTCATCCTGTGAGGTCCGATTATAGAACCTGAATTCCCGGCTGTCCTGGTCTATTAGGGCGGGCAGGATATCAAAGGAGGGGACGATGGCCAGTCCCTCGTCACCGCTTATTCCAGGTTCGGAGACATCGCCGCCAAAAGCCACTGAGTAACCCTTCTTAAGCGAGTTGACGATGCCCTGGTAAAACTCGTCCAGCGGCACATTGTAATAATCCTGGGAATGCCACCAGTTGTCCGGTGCTTTATATTCTCCCTTGGTGTAGAAAGGAATGTACTTGAACGACATGAAGCTGACATAATCATCAAGGGGAAGTTGCAGCACATTATTCAGAAACTCCTTGGGAGTCATCTTCTGTCCGTTATACTCTATGCTGGCCGGTGGCTCGCCCAGGTGCTTATTCAGAATCAGCTTGACGTAGGCCACGGCTTTTTCCTCGTCCCAGTATTCATTCTTCTTGCAGAAATCAAGATAATCCTGGAGTTCCTTGAACAGAGCCGAGTGGTCATGCTCGGTTTTCCCGGCCAGAAGGCCCGTATAGGCGCTGGCCGGAACAGCCCCGTATTCTTTCATCCGCAGGAAAACGGCATTATGCTCCGAGCCCTCGCCCAAGAAAGAGTTGCCCTTCTCCCTTATAAACCTCCTGGCTTTTTCCACGTATTCCCAGTAGACGGTATAAAGCTCGGACAGCTTGAATTCTCCCCGGCCGAGGCGCTTCAGCTCCGACTCGAGAAAAGAGGTGGTGGAAAAAGACCAGCAGGTGCCGGTGTTATATTGCCTGATGGGGGGTTGGTGAAAGACCTGCTGGAACTCAGTCAGTGAAGCCGGGCGGGAAATCCTGGCAAAATCCAGGGAGAGATATTCGTGCTTGCGGCCGTTGTATTCCCTGGTTTTATAGATGGCTTCATCTTTAGCCTGTATTTCTCGGTCGCCAATCTTGATCACGGCCGGGGTGGCCTGCTCCTTGGCCTGCTCCGGTGGCTTGCAGGCTACAGACCAGCCGAGAGCAAGAGCCATGACCAAGATAACCAGTAATCTTAGAATCCTTTTAGCCATGATGACCTCCAGTAAAATCTTTAGCTTATTAAAATAATGCATCTTCGCCGGAATAATCAACTTGATTTCCATCAAGCTAGGAAATTTAACTTTCAGCCGGGAACACCTGAAGCCGAAGCCAGGCTTTTCTTCTGGTAGGAGCGGCTTCTTAGGCCCTGGGCAGAGCGGAATGCTGTTTCACGGAGCCAGACATTCAAAAACTTAAAACAGAATACCATAAACCTTATATTCTCTCTTCCGACTGGTGTCGGGTCTTTGGCTGGCAGCCAGCCTGAGATAACACCTACACCCGGACCGATTTCAATTAATGGTCACTTCAACTCCTCTGGCTATCTCCGCCCCTTGCCGTTCAAAGAAAGTTTGTTGCAGGCAAGGGCTAATAATAATTCGCTGGCAGGGAGCAGAGACAGCTTAAATTGAATCCCGGTGTTTGACGAAGCCAACTTATTCTGGTATAAAGCCTTTTAAATTTCAGGACCGGGACTGATAGGTTTTCCCGCCAGAAACAACAGAAAGAAGATGGATAGTTTTATTCATTCCGGAGAATGGCTGGCCCTGGCTTCGGCCGTGGTCTGGGCCGTAGCTGTAATCCTTTTCCGGATAAGCGGTTTCCGTCTGCATCCTTTCGGTCTTAACCTGGGAAAAAACCTCTTCGCCCTGGTTCTCATTGTCCTGACCACGATTATCACCGGAGCCAGCTTCTGGCCGCCGGCCGGGGAACTAAGAATCACCTGGCTGCTTCTGCTGAGCGGTTTCCTGGGAATCGCCGTTTCTGACACCCTTTTCCTCTGGACCCTGAAGCTCATCGGGGCCAGCCTGACGGCCATCGTCGATTGCGTCTATGCTCCCTTTGTAATCGGGATGTCATATCTTTTTCTGGGCGAAAGGCTGACCTGGGTGCAGCTGCTGGGAGTGGTCCTCATTGTTTCGGCCGTCATCACCATTTCCAGGAGCGACTCCGATAATGGTCGCGGACCTCTGACCAGAAAGAACCTGGTGCTCGGAATAATTCTGGGCGTTCTGGCCATGGCCTTCGTGGCCGTGGGCATAGTTATCATCAAGCCGGTGCTCAAAGGTATCCCGGTGGTCTGGGCCACCGGAGTTAGGCTCATCGGCGGCACCGTTCCCCTGCTCTTCCTGCCGTTATCCCCGAAGCGGCGTCCTGACTTCCGGCCGCTCCTGGAGCTTTCCACCTGGAAAGTCCTGGCCCCGGCTTCCTTTCTCGGGACCTATCTTTCGCTGATGTTCTGGATAGGCGGGATGAAATACACCCTGGCCTCGGTGGCCTCAGCCTTAAATCAATTGAGCACCATTTTCATCTTCATCCTGGCCACTGTCTTCCTCAAGGAAAAAGCCACTCTCTGGAGAATCCTGGCCGTGGCTTTGGCTTTTGTCGGAGCCTTCCTGGCCACTTATTAAAGGCCTCCTGGCTGATCGGCCATTTCTCCCCCCGCAGGTCCCTGACCCCGGCCAGGAGAAAGAAAGCGGCCGCACCTTGCCAGGCCACTCTAATCAAACTATTTGTTGCGTTCAATAACCGAAAAAACCGCCCCTGCTAAAAGCCCGAATCACTGGGCCGATACCACCAGGCCGAACCAGAAATTAAATTTTTTCGGCAGCTGCTTCATATCTATTCCGCCCCCGCCCCGGTCAAAACCGCCTTCGCTGGGCTCATCGCCCGAAACCACCATCCGGGAATCGGTGGCCGTGGCTCTGGTAGCCGCAGCCGCTCTCCTGGCCATTAATTCTTTCTGTCTCTCTTCGGTCATGCCTCCCCATTCGATCCCCAGGTTGAGAGGTTTTCCCGGTTCCAGAAGCGCTGGCAGCGCCGGTGAAGGACGCAGCGGAATCCTGAATTCAAACACCGCCTTCTGGAATCCAGCCTGGCCGGCGGCAGCTGCTCCGGGGCCCCGCCGGGGCTTGTCCACCCGTCCCCGGAAAACGGCCGGCTCGAATTTCTGGCCCTGTATCTTTTGCAGGTCGGCTTTGAATTTTTTCCCGACCGGTTCACCTTCGTATAGGACGAACATTTTCTTCTCTCTAATCTGGGCTTTTCTTTCTTCGCTTAAGGTTTCGCCCAGAGCTTCCATCCGGGCAATGGCTTCCTCGGCCGAAATCACTTTCTTGGCAAAATGAAAGCCGATGTCCTTGTTTTTCTTCCCGGCCTGGCTGAAATAGACATAAATGCCGGTCTCGTCAGCCGTGCTCAAGCCGGCCTCATTGTGGAAGACCAGCACCAGGTAAAGACGCTCCCCGTCATGGGCGACCGCGTAGTCTACCCCCGCTTTTTTGAAATTCTGAAAGCTGGCTCCTTCCCAATCATTTTCCTGGCCGTCGATCAGCTTGGGTTCGGCCGTCGGCTGACTCTTATAGGGCTGTTGCTGGGCTAAAATCGAAGACAACAGGCCAAAAAACAGCCCTAAAGCCAAGACTAAAATCAAGGGGTTTTTCCTCATGTCAACTCTCCTTGGAAAAATCTCCTAGTTCTAAAATTATACCTGAATCAAAACCTGAAATAAAATAATATTCTTCGGGTTCCTGCTCTCCAATGATACCGCGCCAAGCCGAACGCTGGTTACTGTAACCGATGGTAACGGTCTTCGGGCCAGCCGCCCAAAGCCCAACCGCCTGCCATCTCCCACCCTTCTTTTCGGACCACAACTTATGTTCTGTCCCTTCTTAATAGCTCTCCAGGCCAGAGAGCAAACAGATGGTGGTGTAGATTTTCTTTTGAAGCGATGATTTTATCCCGCTCCGGATTTAACCAGGTCTCAGGCCAGATTGCCTGGTTTTCTGATTTTGCCTATAATTCAGGGGGTGATTAAATTTCTCCGGCCAGGGTCTTGACGCCGGCCTGTTCTGCATTAATATATCCTGTAAAAAAAACAGGTAGGTAATCAGAAATTAAGGAGAATGTCCATGGCCAGAGAAACGAACAGACCGGTTAAAGGCGTAATCGGCATTCTGACCGGTGGCGGCGACGTTCCCGGTCTCAACCCGGCCATCAGGGCCGTAACCATCAGGGCCATCAAGGAAGGCTATCGGGTGATCGGCATTCGCCGCGGCTGGGCGGGCCTGGTGGAAATGATTCGGGACAAGGACGCCCCCAACCACGAATTTTTCACTGAGCTGACCGAAGAGGTGGTCAACCGGGCCGGCCGGACCGGCGGGACTTTCCTTCATACTTCCCGCACCCGGCCCAGCAGCATACCCGATGTCAACGTCCCGGCCCACCTGCGCCAAAAATACAACCAGAAAGTCAACGACCTGACCGAAGAAGTCT
>JANLGB010000037.1:0-2759 GCA_024653405.1 Candidatus Saccharicenans sp. | reverse complement strand
CTATCTCATTCCGATTGGCGGCGACGATACCCTGAGTTATGCCGTTCAGCTGCACAAGATCGGGGTCAAAATAATCGCCATCCCCAAGACCATGGACAACGACGTCCCCGGGACTGACTACTGCATCGGTTTTTCCACCTGTGTTACCCGAACCATCAGCCTGACCCATTCCCTGCGCACCACCGCTGGCTCGCACGAGCGCTTCCTGGTGATTGAAGTCTTTGGCCGTTATGCCGGCTATACGGCCCTGCTTCCGGCCATGGCCGGGGCCGCCGACCGCTGTGTCATTCCCGAGTACAAGTTCAACCTCGAGCGGCTGTGCGAGCTGATGAGCGAGGATCGGTCCAGCAACCCCAGCCATTACTCGGTCGTCCTGGTATCAGAAGGAGCTGCTTTTGAAGGCGAGGATATGATTTTTGAAAGCGAAGAGACCGATATGTACGGGCACAAGAAGCTCGGGGGCATCGGCGACCGGGTGTCCAGCATGCTCAAGGAGCTATCGCCCAAGTACAATCACGGGCGCCGGGTTAACGTCATCAACCAGAAGCTGGGCTATCTGGTGCGCTGCGGCGACCCCGATGCCATAGATTCTCTGGTGCCCATGGCCTACGGCAACCTGGCCCTGGACCTGGCCCTGGAAAACCGGTCCGGCAGCATGGTCTGCCTCCGCAACGGTGAATACGACCACATTCCGCTGGACGTGGTCACTAGTTACAAAAAGCGAATCGATGTCGACAAGTATTACGACCGGGACAGGCTGCGTCCGCTCTACAAGAACTTCTACAAGAAACCCTTCCTGATCCTGACCGCAGACTAAGTCGGATGAGCAGAACCCGGAGAGAACCCGGCCGGAACTGGCCCGGAAAAAATTCCGGTAGCCGGAGCGGTGGCCTTTATGATATAAAGCTTCTGTCTAATCCGGTTTAGAAAGGAGCGCCAATGGGCAGCCGAAGCAGCGACGGCAGAATTTTCTGGGGTTTATTCCTGGTAATTATCGGGGCCCTGTTCTTGCTGGAGCAGCTGGGCTACCTCCATTTCCGGGAAATAATTGCCACCTACTGGCCGGTCATCCTGATTCTAATCGGCCTTTCCATCTACATCGGCAACGGCTTCAAGCGTTCCAATCAGGCCCTGTTCCTGATCTTGCTCGGAGCTTTCTTTCAGGCTCTCAAACTGCACCTGATAGAAAGGTATGCCTGGCGCTACCTGTGGCCGGGGTTGCTGATCATAATCGGGCTCTGGATTATCATCAAACCCCGGGTCCGAAAGACCTGAATCTCCTCGGACGGGAGGCAATAATTACATGAAAAAAGTTTTACTGTGGGTGCTGGCCATCATCATCACTCTGGGTTCGGCGGTCTATCAGCGGCTGACCGGGCCGACCTATCCTCTGCGGGGACAGGCTTCGTTCCTCGGCCAGGAAATCAAGTACCGGTTGCCGAGAAGCGCTGAGGCTACCGGGAGCTGCCAGGTGGTAGTGAACCTGCCGCCTGAACTCAGCAGCCGGGTGCAGGGCTTTTTGCAGTTCAAGCGGCACAAGACTGATAATCCCTGGAACATCCTGGCCATGAAGCAGGAAGAGAACAGGTTGATAGGCTTCCTGCCAAAACAGCCCCCGGCCGGCAAGCTGGAATACTATATCCACCTGGTGAGCGGGTCCGAGGAAGTGTCGCTCACCGGAGAAAAACCGGTGGTCATCAGGTTCAAGGGACGGGTAGCTCCGGCCGTGCTTATAGCCCATGTCATCGTTATGTTCCTGGCCATGCTATTGGCCGTCCGTTCCGGACTGGCTGCCCTCAACCGGCCGGAAGACCCCACCCGGCTGACTAAATGGACGGCGATTCTATTCTTCATCGGCGGCTTCATCCTGGGAGCGATTGTCCAGAAAATGGCCTTTGGCGTTTTCTGGAGCGGCTTCCCGCTGGGTTCCGACTTGACCGATACCAAGACCCTGGTAGCCATGCTGGCCTGGATTGCCGCCCTGGCTTCAGGGCGCCGGACTCAACCGAAAAGGGGCTGGGTGCTGGCCGCTTCCATCATCACCCTGCTGGTCTACCTGGTCCCCCATTCGCTGTTCGGCTCCGAACTCAAGTGGTAAGTTAGAAGGGAATTTTCCTAAAACACAAAACAAGGCGGATGGCAGGGGCGCACTGCTGATTCTCACCGCTACTAGATTTGCAAAATTTCTCGCACACCAGATTTTTTTGAGGGGCAGAATTTCAACGGTGGGCAGAGTTGTCGGATGGACAAAGTTGCCGGATTATCAAAATTATTGGATTAACAAATCTATTGGAATAGCATAGCTGTTGGACTAGCATAGTTATTTGGCTGGCTGAATTATTGGCCCGGCAGGATTATTGAGTTAACAGAGTTGTTGAATTATCAAACTTATTGGATTAGCAGAGTTATTGGGTTGGTAAATTTGTTGAGTTGTTAGGGTTTCTGAGTTGGTAGAGTTCTTAGGTTGGTAAAGTTGTTGGCCCAGCAGGGTTGCAAAGTTGGCAGTGTTGTCCGATGAACAAAATTTTCAATTAGCTATATTGTTTGTGGAAAAAATTTTTTAGGCAAGATAAAAAAATCTCAGCTTAATTCTCAGGTCGGCAGTCAACTCAGACTGGCGGTGATCTGAATAAACAACTATTGTTGCTGATGATGGCGAGAAAAATCTATTCACAATCGCCCAGGCGGTTAGTTTCGCAGGCCGGCTGGTGAGGAGCCAAGGTTTTTAAAGAAAAGGAAGCGGGGCTAAGGAGGATCCC
>JANLGB010000036.1:9289-14646 GCA_024653405.1 Candidatus Saccharicenans sp. | reverse complement strand
GTCTCCGTCCAGGCCGTGGAAACGCTGAACCCAGGCCTGTACCAGTTTCTGCCGTCGGCCGAGGCCCTTCGGATGCGCTACCAAGGAGATTTCAGTCAGCTCCTGGCCGAGTCCGCCTTGAACCAGGATTTTCTGGCCGAGGCCAGCCTGGTCCTGGTCTTGACCGCTGTTTTCGAAAGAACCACCTGGAAATACGGAGCCCGGGGCTTTCGTTACATTTACCTCGATGCCGGCCATATCGCCCAGAACGCAGCCCTGGCGGCAGTTTCTCTGGGACTCGGTTCCTGCCCGGTAGCCGCCTTTTTTGACGACGAAATCAACTCGCTGCTGGGAGTGAACCCGGCCCGGGAATCAGCCATTTACCTGCTGGCGGTCGGCTGGCCCAGATAGCCGGCTCGGGGAAGCCAATTATATGAATAACCATTCATATATTTCTGCTGAAGGATAATCCCCTTTTTTCTTTCATCCATCTTGCCGGCTTCTATTTTTCAAATCAATGAATTCGTCATTCCCCCACATCATTTTGCCTGTTGAGACCAGAAAATTAGCCAAACTCTGGTGATTCCCAATGAAAAGACCCGTTATAAGTTTGGAGAACGGTTGCGGGACAGGCAGGAGTTTCGAGCTTTTGGCCTGCAGGATTTTATTTTATAATTCTTTGAGTGCGCGACCTGATATTCAGGAGGGGAAAATGGCCAATGTTAAACTTAAAGAGAATCTGGTTCTTAAATTGTTTCTTTTCGGTTGCCTGCTGACCCTGGTCATCAGCCATTAAGCTGATTGTTGATAAGAAAAGACACGAGATCGGAATGCACGGCTGGATCCACGAAAGGAACTCCCTGCTGAGTGAGGAGGAAGAGCGGGAGCTGATGAAAAAATCCTTTGAGGTCCTTAAAGAGAGAACCGGGCAAGCTCCGGCCGGCATCAGGACCCCTTCCTGGGATTTTAGCCCGGCCACCCTGAAAACCATCAGGGAACTGGGCCTCGTCTATGATTCCAGCCTGATGGCCGATGACCGGCCTTATGAATTGCTGGAGAATGGTCAAGCCACCGGAGTGGTGGAACTGCCGGTGTAATGGCTTCTCGACGATTACCCTTATTTTGGCTTTGATCGTTACAGCAACGTCCGTCCCCACTCCACTCCCGAAGACGTATTCAGCATCTGGAAGGAAGAATTCAACCAGGCTTATGAGGAAGGAACCTGCCTGATTCTGACCATGCACCCAAAATATATCGGCCATCGCAGCCGGATGGTCATGCTGGAGAAATTGATAAATTACCTGCTGTCAAAACCGGGGGTCTGGTTCGCCACACACCAGGATATTGCTCTTTATGTAAAAAGACAGATTGAGAAATAGCAATTATTGGCCTGTTTTCCCGTTTGAGAAAGCTAACCTTACAGCACTACCTTCTTCTTGCGCCACTTGAGCTTCATGGTCAGCACCCGGTCGGTGGCAAAGATCCTGGTAGTCCACCACAGCAAGACCACTACGAACAGGAAATTGTAGACGATACCGAGCCACAGCATGTTCATGTGCCCGAACATGATGTTCTGCATGGCAAAGAAGGGATGGGAGAAGGGAATGGCCAGGACCAGGATCTTGGCCGGAAGCGACATGGTGTTGATATCGGCAAACAGGCTGATGAAATAGGGGACCATCACGATGAAGACCAGGGGTACAGACAGGCTCTGGGCAGTCCGGTAATCCTCGGCCAGGACACCCAGGATGGTGGCCAGGGCCAGGGCGCAGAGGATGGTCAGGAAAAGAGAAATTCCGAACAGGATATATCCCTGGGTGTTAACGGTCAGGCCGAGCTGTTTTAAGACGGGAGCCAGGCCCCCTAGCGCCCTGGAAATATCATCCATGTCGGTAAAATTGAAAGCGTTGCGAAAACCGTACATGTAGATGGCTGCCGACAGCAACCCGACTACCGCCGCGGCCAGCATCTTGGCCATGACGATGGCCCCGCGGGAAACGGGCACGGTCAGGAGAGTTTCCAGCGTCTTGTTCTGCTTTTCCATGGCGATGGCCGTGATGACCATCTGGGCCGAATACATGATTATCATCATCAGGATGACCGGCAGGATGAAGTTCTGGGCGGTCAGGGCCCCGATGATCGCGGCGCTGGAGCCCTCGGCCTGTTTATCTTTGACCACTACGAATTCCCGGCTCTTGATGGGCGCTTTAAGTAACTTCGGGTCAGCCTCCGGGATTTTCTTCTTCAGGTACTCGTTGGACAAGTAGTCGTTGGTGGAATTAAGCAGGGCTTTGACCAGCTCGGTCTTGGTGCGACCGGAAATGGACACCCCTTTGAGGAAAGAATAGGTTTCCACTTCTGTCGGCTGGAAGCTGCTGGCCAACTGGCCGAAGCCGGCCGGGATGACCACCAGCAGGTCCAGGTTGCTGTTGCGGACCTCTTCCACAACTTTCTCTTTGTCCCCGGTTTTTTCTTCAATGATGAACCTGGCCAGGTTCAGGGCCCCGATGATGTTCCTGGAGATTTCCGACCGGTCCAGGTCCAGGACGGCGATTTTCTGCTTGGCCATGGCCTTTTTCATCTCAGTCCTGGTTATGTTACCGATAAAGTTGAAAATGACCAGGATAAAAACCAGGGAGATCAGGAGCTGCTTGTTCAATAATTCCTTTATTTCTTTTATTAAAAGATGACTGAAGTTTTTCATTGGACAGCTCTCCTGAAGACTATTTCCAAGTTAGCGGCCTGATATTTTTCCTTCAGGGTCTGGGGGGTGCCGGCATCAAGGATCACTCCCCGGTCGATCAGGGCTACCCGGTCTGACAGGAATTCCACTTCCAGCATGTTGTGCGACGATAGCAGCACCGATACCCCTTCCCTGGTAAATCCTTTTATCATCTCCCGGACTTCCAGGGAATTTATGACGTCCAGACCAGAGGTGGGCTCATCCAGGATGGCCATGGCCGGCTTGGTCATCAGAGCCCGGGCCAGGAGGAGCTTCCTGGTCATGCCCTTGCTGTAGGTGCCGGCTTTATCCTTAAGCCTTTCGCCCAGACCGGAGATGGCGATAGCCCGTTCCACATACTTCTTGGCTTCAGCTTCATCCGGAGCGTAAAATTTAGCCATAAAATTCAGGTAGTCAATTCCTTTCATGTTACGGTAAGCCCCGGCTTCTTCCGGCAGATAGCTGATTCTTTCCCTGAACTTTTCCGGATTCTTCTTCAGGTCAAAGCCCAGAAAAGTCACCCGGCCGTCGGTGGGGGTCAGCAGGGTGGAAATTATTCTTAGGGTGGTGGTCTTGCCGGCGCCGTTAGGGCCGATCAGGCCGAAGATTTCGCCCTCTTCCACCTTGAAGCTTATGCCCTTCAGCGCTTCCAGGCTACCGTATCTTTTTTTGAGTCCTTCAACTTCCAGAACTGGGGCCATCCGGACCTCCTTGCAGGTTTTCTTATTTATACGGATTATATAGATAAAAGTTTGGTTTGGAAAGAGCTGTCATCCAGTGGTCGTTTCCCGGGGCAGCGAGTAATCGAGCTCTTCGGCCGCAACAATGCCGCCGGACAGAATCATCTTCATGGCCTCCGGCACCGACCAGGGCAGAAGCCGGATATCTTTCTCGCTGACCATAACGGTAAAACCGGTGGTCACGTTAGGAGCGGTGGGGATGAACAGCTTGACCAGGCTCTCGCCGGTCCTTTTATCCCTGATGCGGCCGGTGACAAAACCTATCGACCACAGGCCCGGCCGGAACTGCTCCACCAGGGCCACCTGTTGAAAGACCTGCTTCTCAGGGAGAGCCAGGGCCAGGCCCAACTGCTTGCCCAGGCTGTAGACCGTTTTAATCAGCGGAATTTTCTCCATAATCTTCTCCACCAGACCAAGCAACCGTTTTCCGACCCAGTTGGAAGCCAGCCAGCCCAGCAGGTAGAGCAGGACCAGGATGAGCACCAGGCCCAGTCCGGGAACCCGGAAACCGATATAATTTTCGATCTGGACGGCAACTTTCTGGTCAACGTTTAAGTAAAGGAATTTAATTACCAGATAGCTAAGATAAATCGGAATCAGGGCCAGGAAGCCCCGGAAAATCTGCCGCTTGATAGTCCTGAACAGGTTCCTGGGATTCATTTGAGACCCTCCCTGGCCGTAGTAGCTTTCAGTAGGAGTCAGGGCGGAAGCCCTATCCGACCAGTCTTTAGTCCTTTACTTCAGGCGACTTTCTACCGCTTTCCAGTTGATATTCTTGAAAAAGGCGTCGATGTAATCGGCTCGCTTCAACCCGTAATCAGTTATAAAGGCATGCTCAAAAACATCCATGATGAGCAGCAATTCACAACCGGCCGGGTGCCCGACATCATGCTCGTTGATCCAGAAATTGATCAGGCGGCCGGTACGCAGGTCCTGATAAAGTCCTACCCAACCGATGCCGCGCATGGCCCCTACCGCTCTGAATTCCTTTTCCCACAGCTCAAAACTGCCAAAGCTCTCGGCGATTTTCTCATAGAGCTTGCTGCTGGGAGGCAGGGCTTCCTTTCGGCCAAGATTCTCGAAATAATACTCATGCAGCCTCATCCCGTTCCATTCCCAGCCCAGCCGCCTTTTTAGCTCGGCGAATTCCGGCGTCCCGGTCTTCCCGTCCTTGACCATCTGGGCTAAAATCTCCAGCACCTTGTTGGTGTTGTTGACATAACCTTGATAAAGGGTGAAATGGTTCTTGAGCAGGGTTTCACTGAAACCAGGCATGCCCAGTAAGCCGGAATAATCTTTAGCCTGATAAGTCATGTTATGACCTCCTTGTTTGACCTGTCCCGAAAAGCCCAACCGGGCCCGGAGAATAACTCCCAGGGCTCCGATTAAACTGAGAAAACTGCGCCTTCTCAGAGTTTTTTCTCCCTTCTTTATCTATTATACACTATGGAGGATTTTTCGGGCCTATTTCTTCTTGCCTTCTTCCTCGGCTTCCGGCAGCAACCCGACCTTGCGCCTGATTTCCAGGTCAATCTGGTCAGCCAGCTCCTTGTTTTCTTTCAACAGTTTCTTTACGTTCTCCCGGCCCTGGCCCAGCCTTTCGCCGCGGTAAGAATACCAGGTCCCGGTCCTTTCCAGAATTCCATACTGGAGACCGCTATCCACCAGGTCGCCCTCGCGGGAAATGCCCTCACCGAAGATGATGTCAAACTGGGCTTCCCTGAAAGGCGGCGCCAGCTTGTTCTTGACGATCTTGACTTTGACTCGACTGCCGACCACTTCCTCACCCTCCTTCAGCGTGGCCAGTTTCCTGACATCGATGCGCATAGAAGCATAGAATTTCAGGGCCCGGCCGCCGGTAGTGGTTTCGGGTGAGCCAACAAACACCCCGATTTTTTCCCGGATCTGGTTGATAA
>JANLGB010000036.1:0-9279 GCA_024653405.1 Candidatus Saccharicenans sp. | reverse complement strand
GACAATGGCCGTCAGCTTTCTCAGGGCTTGCGACATCAGCCTGGCCTGGAGGCCCATGTGGGCATCGCCCATCTCGCCTTCCAGTTCAGCCTTTGGCACCAGGGCGGCCACCGAATCCACCACGATGACATCAACCGCCCCGCTCCTGACCAGGACTTCGGCGATTTCCAGCGCCTGTTCCCCATAGTCGGGCTGGGAAATCAACAGCTCGTCAACATTTATCCCGACTTTAGAGGCGTACTGGGGGTCAAGGGCATGCTCGGCATCGATGAAGGCCGCCTGCCCGCCTCTTCTCTGGGCTTCGGCTATAACGTGAAGAGCTAGAGTGGTCTTACCGGTGGCTTCCGGTCCAAAGATTTCAACCACCCGGCCTCGGGGAAAGCCGCCTATTCCCAGGCTCAGGTCAAAGGAAATGGAGCCGGTGGGGATGACCTCGGCCTTGACCGCGGCCTCTTTCTGGCCGAGTTTCATCACCGCCCCCTTGCCGAACTGCTTTTCAATCTGAGACAGGGCCGCATCCAGGGCTTTGCCCCTGGAAGCCTGTCTCTGTTCAGTTTCATCAGGTTTCATCATTGCCTCCGAATTTCTTTAATCCCCGCGAGCTGCCCCGCTCTGGTTCTCCGTCTTTTTAGCTCAGATCATGCCAGTGATATTACCCTGGTCATCGACGTCAATTTTCTCGGCCTGTGGCGACCGCGGGAGGCCAGGCATAGTCATTATATCACCGCAGAGCACAACCACAAAGCCGGCCCCGGCGCTGAGGGAAGCGTTGGTCACGGTCAGGGTCCAGCCCTTCGGCCGGCCGAGTTTCTTGGAATCGTCCGACAACGAAGCCTGGGTCTTGGCCACGCAGACCGGGGTCTGCCCGAAGCCTATTTTTTCGAACAACTCTATCTTTTTCCGGGCAGCTGCTTCTATCCGGATGCCGTCAGCTCCATAAATTTTCCTGGCGATCGTTTCCACCTTCTGGGCGATGGGCATCTCCAGCGGGTAGAGAAAAGCAAAATTATTTCTATCCTCGTCGATGGCTTTCATCACTGCTTCGGCCAGCTCCACCCCTCCCTCGCTCCCTTTGTTGTAGACATCACTCAGGGCATAGCGAGCGCCTTCTTCTTTCACCAGCTTGATCCAGGTGTCAATCTCGGTCGGATAATCGGCCGGGAACAGGTTGAGCACCACCACAAAAGGCGTGCCGAAGATTTTCATGTTTTCAATATGCTTTCTCAGGTTATCAAAGCCCGCTTCCACCGCCCGCGGATTTTCCTGGTTCAGCTGGTCCAGCTTCAGCCCGCCGTGATATTTGAGGGCCCGGAGGGTGGACACCAGGACGGTGGCTGCCGGGGGTGGCACCTGTCCGGTGCGGACGACGATGTCAAAGAATTTCTCCGCTCCCAGGTCCGAGGCAAATCCGGTCTCGGTCACCACGTAATCGGCCAGGCTCAGGGCCAGTCCGGTGGCCACCACCGAATTGGTCCCGTGAGCGATGTTGGCAAAGGGCCCGCCGTGAATGATGGCCGGGGTGCCTTCCAGGGTCTGGACCAGGTTGGGCTTGATGGCCTCCTTCAGCAAGGCGGTCATGGCTCCGTCGGCCTTGATGTCCCGGGCAAAAACCGGTTTGCTGTCAACGGTGAAGCCGATGAGGACATTGCCGACCCGCCTTTTCAGGTCCTGCAGGTCGCTCGACAGACAGAGGATGGCCATTATCTCCGAGGCGGCGGTAATGTCAAAACCGGTTTCCCGGGCGAAAGTCTGGAAGGTTTCATCCAGCCCGATAATCACCTGGCGCAGCGAGCGGTCGTTCATGTCGAGCACCCGTTTCCAGGTCACAGTCCGACCATCCAGCAACCCGGTCGGGCCGTCAAAATGTACCCGGTTATCAACCATGGCCGCCAGCAGGTTGTGAGCCGAGGTCACGGCATGGATGTCTCCGGTAAAATGCAGGTTAATTTCTTCCCGGGGCATGACCATGGCCCGGCCGCCACCAGTGGCTCCGCCCTTAATCCCGAAGACCGGGCCCAGTGACGGCTCGCGCAGAGTGACACAGACCTTTTTGCCCAACCGGTTCAGGGCGTCGGCCAGCCCGATGGCGGTGGTGGTTTTGCCCTCGCCGGCCGGCGTGGGGGTCATGGCCGTGACCATTATTAGCTTGCCCTTTTTATCGGACAGAAGTGGCTGGAAATCTA
Source organism: Candidatus Saccharicenans sp. (assembly GCA_024653405.1). Classification (GTDB taxonomy): domain Bacteria; phylum Acidobacteriota; class Aminicenantia; order Aminicenantales; family Saccharicenantaceae; genus Saccharicenans. The sequence goes on along the minus strand of JANLGB010000036.1, from coordinate 7,096 downwards.
CCTTGGCCTTGTAGCGACCGTAATATTCCAGGTTCTCTTCTGGAATGCCCAGCTTGGCTGCGATTTCATTTATCGGTCTCATTAGCGTAAACCTCCTTCCCAGCATTTAACCAGAACTTCGTTTTCTATGCAACCACTTTTTAGCTCTCCTGGCGGCAGAAATTGACGCTGTAGAAATGAGACTGGTACTTTTCTATCAAGCCCTCGTCGGCAAAGCTGTAATAGCAGTTGTTCCCTATAATGATGTGGTCCAGCACCCGGATCTGCATCACGGCGCAGGCAAAGACCAGGTCGCGGGTGATATCCCGGTCGCAGCTGGAAGGTTCCGGGTCGCCGGAAGGATGGTTGTGGACAAAAATCAGGCTGGAGGCCTCATATTTCAGGGCCTGCTTGATGACTTCTCGGGGATAAACGGCACTGGAATCAACCGTTCCCTCAAACAGGGTTTTCTCCTCCAGGATCTGGTTCTTGGTATTGAGAAAAAGAACCTTGAAAACCTCTATCTTCAGGTCGCGCAGGCTGTAATACAGGTAATCAAAGACTTCCCGGGATGACTTGCAGACCGGCCTTCTGATTATGCAATCCTTTAGGTAACGCCGGGCAACTTCATGCACCAGCTTCAGGCCGAAGATGTTCTTGGGACCGATGCCCTTGATTTTTTGGAGCTCCAGGGGATCGGCTTCCATGACCGCCTTGAACGACCGGAACTCTTTCAGGGCCAGCCGGGCTGCTTCCCGGCAGTCCTTGCGCGGCGTTCCCAGGGTCAGCAGTAATTCCACGATCTCATAATCCAGGAAGCCGGCCAGGCCACCCTTCAGGAATTTTTCTCTCAGTCTTTGCCGGTGCCCTTCATCGGCTGCCTTAACTATCGGTTCCAGTTCAGACATAACCACGCTCCAGTCAGGAAATTGGAAATACCGGGTTCAGTGCTTATTCAAAAAGACGTAGCCTGAAGGAATTTTTTCCCATCGCCGGGACAGAAAATTTTAACGGCTGCGGATGCGGTTATTCGAGGTACATCCGGTCAATCAGTTCTTTGTATTTATCTTCAACAATTTTTCTTCTGACTTTAAGGGTCGGGGTCATCTCGCCGGCTTCAATTTCAAAGTCGCGGCCCAGCAGGGTAATTTTCTTAATTTTTTCGTAGGAAGCCAGGTGGGGAGTCAGGCGGTCGATCTCGGTCATAAAAAACTCGTAGATTTCCGGGCGGTCGATCAACTCCCGGCGGTCGGCGAAAGCTATGTTATTTTCCCTGGCGTAGATTTCCAGCTTGTCAAAATCGGGCACAATCAGGGCCGAGACGAACTTGCGGTGGTTGCCGACCACCACCGCATTAGCTATGTAGGGACTGGTCTTGAGGGTGTTTTCAATTGGCTGAGGAGCGACATTTTTCCCGCCGGCGGTAACGATAATATCCTTCTTGCGGTCGGTGATAACCAGATAGCCGTCCTTATCCAGGTAGCCGATATCTCCGGTCTTGAACCAGCCGTCCTCAAAGGCTTCCCTGGTTTCGGCTTCCTTCTTGAAGTAACCCTTCATAACATTCGGACCCCGCGCCCAGATTTCACCGTCTGAAGCTATCTTAACCCCCACCCCAGGCACGATTTTGCCCACCGCGCCAAAACGGAAATCTTCCAGCCGGTTGACGGCAATTACAGGAGAGGTCTCGGTCAGGCCGTAGCCTTCAATCACCAGAATGCCCATGGCGTAGAAAAACTCGGCAATATCGCGGGACAGCGGGGCCCCGCCGGAAACGAAAAACCGGACCCGGCCGCCGGTCTTTTCCACTATCTTGGAAAAAACCAGTTTATAAGCCAGCCGATAGCGGAACTTCAGCCAGAAGGAAATTTTTTCCTTGTTTATTTTCTTCTGGGCATACTTGCGCCCGACCTTCAGAGCCCAGAAGAAAATTTTCTTCTTGAGGTTGGAAGAGCTCAGAACATTATCAATCACCCGAGCATAGAATTTATCAAACAGCCTGGGAACGCTGACCATGATGGTCGGCCGGGCCTCAACCAGATTCTGGGCGACGGTGTCGACACTTTCGGCATAGGCAATCGTGGCCCCAACGTAGATCCAGGCGAAAGTGCACATTCTTTCCAGCACGTGGGACAGCGGAAGGAAACTCAGGGCTGTATCATTGTTGGTAAATTCAATCACCGAGCGCAGGGCCTGAACGTTGCTGACCAGGTTGTAATGGCTGAGCATGGCTCCCTTGGGCACTCCGGTGGTGCCGGAAGTATAGATGATGGTGGCCAGGTCGTCCGGGCCGATCGACAGGGCAATTTTTTCAAATTCTTCAGGATTATTTCGGTTGAGCTTCTCCCCTTCTTTTTCCACCTCTTTCAGGGGCAGGACTCCGGCCGGGGCTGGCTCCTCAATCATTATGTATTTTTCAACCAGCGGCAATTCGGATTGGATAACTTCCAGCTTGGCCCACATCTCCGGGTTGGAGCAGACCACAAACCTGGCCTCGGAATCGTTGATGATGTACCTGATCTGCTGCGGGGTGAGCGAAGTATAGATCGGCACGGTAACCGCGCCCAGGCAGATGGCTGCCAGGTCCACCATCACCCATTCCGGCCGGTTTTCGGACAGGATGATCAATTTGTCTTCCCTCTTTAAGCCCAGGACCCGAAGGCCGGCCGAGATATTCCTGACCCGCTCGGAGAATTCGGCCGTGGAAATCGGACGGTACTGCCCTTCTCTCTTAACCAGCATCAGGGCTTCTTTCTGGTAAGTCTTTTCGGTGTTCAAGAAGACTTTGGCCAGAGTGTCAATCATACCTTCTCTCCTTTCTCGCTTTTTTTCGCACCTTAAGTTTATCTATATACTGACTTTAAGCGCCGGCAGCAAGAACTTTTCTCTCATGCTCCAGCAGCCATTTCTTTCTCCAGAGACCGCCGCCGAAACCGGTCAGGCGGCCGTCGGAACCGATCACCCGGTGGCAGGGGATGAAAATCACCACCGGATTTCTGTTATTGGCTCCCCCTACCGCCCGGGCTGCCCCGGGCCGGCCGCAGGCCCTGGCCACCTGGCCGTAACTTCTGGTCTGGCCGAAGGGAATCTGACGCAACCGGGCCCAGACTTTCTTCTGAAAGGGTGTACCGCCCAGGTTGAGCTTGACCGAAAACTTCTGTCTCCGGCCTTCAAAATACTCGGCCAGCTGCCGGTAAGCTTCCTGGAGAGCAGCCGGGGCCGCTTTCAACCGGGCTGTTGGTTCGGCCGGCTTCAAGCCCGGGCTCTTTTTCCCCCGGAGGAAAGTACAGGCTTCCACTCCCCCGACTCCCCCTCTTATCTCTATTATTCCTATAGGAGAATGGTAATATAGCTCCATGGACTTTCCGGTCGTCCGGTTCATTCTTTGATTTTCACCCAGATCCTGGTCAAACCCCGCTCATTCTCAAAGCGCAGCTCAAAAACATCGGGGAAGGCCTTGAACAGCTGGGAAAGCTGGCGGAACCCGTAGGTTCGGGGGTCAAAGCCCGGGTCCAGCTGCCTCAGGTAAAAGCCGATGGTGCTGAGCTTGGCCCAGCCATCTTCATCAGTAGCCATATCCACCGCCGCCTTCAGCAGGGGCAGGGGATCATAACCACGGGGCTTATGCTCTTCGGCCGCCTTTTCCGTCCCGGTCTTTCTCTTTCTTTCCCTTTCTCTTTCCCTCGGCCCCAGGTTTTCGGTGTAGATAAAAACGTTACAGGCATTGACGAAGGCCTTGGGGGTGGACCGCTTGCCGATACCCATGACGAAGAACCCCGCTTCCCGGATCCTGGTGGCCAGCCGGGTGTAGTCGGAGTCGCTGGAGACGATGCAGAAACCGTCCACCAGCCGGCTGTGCAGGATGTCCATGGCATCGATGATCAGAGCGCTGTCGGTAGCATTCTTGCCGACGGTGTAGCGGAACTGCTGTACCGGCTGGATGGCATTTTCGTGCAGGGCCTTCTTCCAGCCGGCCATGTTGACCGTAGTCCAGTCTCCGTAAATTCTCCTGATGGTAATCAGGCCATACTTACCCACCTCGGCCAGGATGTCGCCAATCAGGGACGGCTGGGCATTATCGCCGTCTATCAGCAGGGCGATCTTGCGACTTCTTTCTTCGGTTATGCTTTCTATCATTTTAGCTCCAGATAAAAGTATTTAAGCAAATCTTATAAAATTCCCTGTTTATATTATTGCATACCTTGGATAAAATTATCAAAAGAGATTTGCCGAGCCCGGTCGCCTCAGCCTGGAACCCGGGCCGGTGGAGGCCAGGTCATGGACCTTAAGAGTGCTGCTTTCGTTTTTTCCATACTGGTGTCAGCCACGGCCGCCATCATCACCGACCAGCGGCAGCAGAGGCTGCTGGCCCACTTCTTCCGGCCGTTCACCATTATCCTGATGATCGGCCTGCTGCTGGAAACCCGGCCTTCTTCCTTTTACCGGAACGCCGTAGCGGCCGGTCTGATTCTGTGCCTGCTGGGCGAGGTGATGATGATGCTAAAAAAGAAACGATTTCTTACCGGCCTGGCCTTTTTCCTGGGCGCCCTGGCCGTCTTCACCGTTGCTTTTTACAGCCGGGTCACCCGGGAATTCCTGAGCTGGCCAGTGATTCCCCTGGCCGGGCTGGCAGCCACAGTCTTGTTCCTCATCTGGCCGGGGCTCAAGCGAGAGCGGGTGCCGGCACTGTTTTACCTTCTGGTCCTTCTAACCATGACCCGGGTCGGTCTGGAGCAACCCCACCAGCTTCCCGGGCTAGGCCCCTGGCTGGCCGCGGCCGGGAGCTTTCTGTTCCTGATTTCCGACTCGGTCCTGGCCATCAACCGCTACCGCCGGCCTTTCAGGTCGGCCCAGGCCATAATTCTTTCCACCTTCTATTCTGCCCTGCTGCTTCTTACCCTGTCGGTTTAAGGCAACCTTTCCGGGTTAGCTGAAATCACCCGCAGCGGCGATTGATTTTTTTCGGGGAAAATTATTAAATTATCGCTAACAAGGAGGCCGTCTATGGAGCTGCATCTTCAGACCCTCATCGACAGCATCAGTGACGCCGTGGTGGCCGTTGATTCCAGGGGCCAGGTCATCATCTGGAACCCAGGGGCTGAGGAGATGTTCGGCTACCGCCGAAAGGAGGCCATAGGCCGGCAGATAGATGAACTGATCGGCGGTCCTGAAGAAAAAGAAGCCAAGAAAATTACCAGGAACATCTTGAACCGTCGGGTTTCCAATTTTATTGCCACCAGGTACAGAAAGGACGGAAAGCCGGTCAGCGTCAGCATTTCGGCCTCGCCCGTGGTTTACAAGAACTTCCTCATCGGGGCCGTGGCTGTCTACAAGGACATAAGCGAACTCCTCCACAAGGACAAGATGCTGGCCCATACCAACAAGTTGCTCCGGGCCATCAGCGATATCAACCAGATGATCATCCAGGTCAAAAAACCAGAAGAACTCCTGAACCGGGCCGCCCGCAGCCTGAAGGAAAACGGGAAATACGGGCTGGTGCGGATGGTCATGGTGGATGACCGGCTGCAGCCGGTCAAAGTCCTGGGCAGCCAGGATGGTCAGCCCCGGCGCCGTTCCACTCCCTGCCTGGAGCGGGTCTTAAAAAGTCAGCGGGCTCTTTTCATCCCCGACGTCAACAAGAGCCCGGTCTGCCAGAAATGCCCTTACCGGAAGGGCGGCTGGGCGGTAACTTTCCTGCTCGAGCACAACCGGGAAGTTTTTGGAGCCATGCAGGTCGGCTATCCCCGGGACATCTTTGACCAGGCGGGCGAAATTAAACTGCTGGAAGAAATAGCCGGCGACCTGGGCTTTGCCCTTTATTCCATCCGCAAAGAAAAAGAAAAGCGGCGGGTGGAAACCGAGCTTAAAAAACTGCAACAGTTCCAGGAAAAAATTCTGACCAGCCTGGCCGAGGGCGTGGTGGTGGAAAATGCCCGCGGCATCATTACCTACGTCAACCCGGCCCTGGAACAAATGCTGGCCTATAAGCCGGGAGAACTCCTGGGAAAGCACTGGAGTATATTTATCCCCCAAGACCAGTTAGAACAGGTCCAGCGAAAATCGCGGTCGCGTCAATCGCGGACCCGCGAACGTTATGAAGCCAGGTTGAAAACTCGGGATGGCCGCCTGATCCCGGTCCTGATCCATGCCCACTCCATCTTTGACCAAAAGAAATTTGGCGGGGTGGTTTCGGTCATCACCGATATTTCCAATCTTAAGAAAATAGAGGAAGAGTTAAGGATATCCAGGGAGGAAGCCCTGGCCGCCAGCCGGGCCAAGAGCGAATTCCTGGCCAACATGAGTCACGAAATCAGGACCCCGATGAACGGCATCATCGGCATGATTGAATTGACCCTGCAGACAGAGCTGACTGAAGAACAGCTCCAATTCCTGAAGGCTGCCCGGGCTTCGGCCGAGTCCCTGCTGACCATCCTCAATGACATCCTGGATTTTTCCAAAATTGAAGCCCGGATGATCGAGCTGGTGCCGGCTGAATTCAACCTGCACAACTCCATCACCGAAATCGTTTCCACCCTGGCCCTACCGGCTCACCAGAAAGGACTTGAACTCCTCTGCCATGTCCCCCCTTCCCTGCCGGAATCGGTCATAGGCGACACCAGTCGCCTGCGCCAGGTGCTGCTTAACCTGGTCAGCAACGCCATCAAATTCACCGAGAGGGGTGAGGTGGCGGTAGAGGTGCGGGAAGAATCCAGAACGACCCAGGATATTACTTTGCATTTCCAGGTGCGCGACACCGGTATCGGCATACCCCGGGATAAGCTGGAGAGCATCTTCCAGCCCTTCGTCCAGGCCGACGCTTCCTTCAGCCGCAAGTATGGAGGCACCGGCCTGGGTCTAGCCATTACCTCCCAGCTGGTCAGCCTGATGGGCGGCCGTATCTGGGCCGAGAGCGAAGTCGGCTGTGGCAGCACCTTCCATTTCACCGTCCGGCTGGGACTCACCCCGCGGCGGAGGCCGGCCGCCGTTCCAGTCACCCTTAGCGCCGTTCACGGGCTGCGGGTGCTGGTGGTGGACGATAACGAGGATGTGTTGGAGCTGTTCCAGCGCTACCTTGTGGCCCACCACTACCAGGTCGCCGTTGCCCGCACGGCCGGCG
>JANLGB010000035.1:11717-14648 GCA_024653405.1 Candidatus Saccharicenans sp. | reverse complement strand
CCTCCATGAACAGGTCCCTTTCCCGGTCAGTGCGGAGTTTTAAGAAAATGTCTTTTTCCACCGGGGTGATGATGTAGGCAACTTCCTCTTCCAGCCATTTCTGGTATCTCTCTGGAAGCTGAGGCTGCTTTTCCTTCTTCTGAACCCGAGCCGAAGCTTTCTGTGGCGGCGCCAGCTTTAGCCCCGCCCCGAACACACTGCCGGCGGGAGGCCCCAGCAGACTGCCCAGCAATAACAGTCCAAACACGCTGGCCACTGGCCGGCGGATTATTTTCCCTGTCTTAAACAGCATGCCTGACTCTCCACTCCGGGTATTTGAAGTCTCGGCCAGATATTTCCATTACATTTTTATTTTAACACTTCTTCCTGCCATTTTCCTAACCATCTTCCCAAGTCAGTTAAGGCCCGACCACCCCAAAATTTAGGCAAGACCATACTTTAATCATAATAACCGGGCCTCAATCATATTAAACTCTGGCCGGCCAAATCTGTTGCCTGAGGCCTGACCCACAAGCCTGAAACAGCAAGCCGCAGACCGAAGAGGCTTTAGCTGGCTGACCGTACCAGCTCCTTTATGGCCTCAATATTCTCCAGGGTGACTTTTTGGCCCAGGTTAATCACCCGGCGGACGCTGGTGAAATCGAAAGTGTCAACATTGGGATTGATGTTGAGGACCAGGTCCGCTTCCGGCAATTGGCCCTCAGTGGAATCAGCCAGCACCACCTGGACCAGGCGGTGAACCATGATGAAAGCAGAATCAAAGTGCCGGAGGGGCATTTTCTTCAAGGACCGGTGAACATCAGGCACAAAAACCTTGGAGGCCCCCAGCTCCCGGGCCAGGCGGACCGGGCAGTTATTCAGCAATCCTCCGTCCACCAGCAGCCGGCCGCCGAAACGGGCCGGCTCAATAACGAAAGGAAAGGCCATGCTGGCTCTCAAAGCCCGGTACAGAGGTCCGCTGATGAAATTGATTTCTCGGCCGCTGGCCAGGTCCACGGCGTTGCAGCCGAAACGGATCGGCAGCTCTTCTATCAGCACCTCGCCCACCAGCTCCCGGAGACTTTTTTCCAGCGGGTCTCCCTTTTCCAGGCCAATCCGGCGCAGCAACCTTTTCTGGTAAGATTCCAGCATCAGGTAATCAACCAGCTTGTCGGGAACGGGAATCCTGGTCTTGCGCAGGCCCGCTACCCGGCTGTAGCTCAACTGCCGGCTCAATTTTTCCAGTTCGGGCGGGAAATAACCGGCGGCAAAAAGTCCGCCGAGAATAGCTCCCATGGAAGTGCCGGTAATAATAGGAGGCATCAGGTCATTGGCCAGCAGGGCTTCCAGCACGCCGATATGAGCCAGGGCCCGGGCCCCGCCGCCCATCAACACCAGAGCCCAGCGGCCGTTCTCACCGGCAGCTGTTTTCTCGTGGCTGAACAGGTCGCGCTCGGTGCCGGGCGCAACTCCCCCGGCCTTCGGCTTCTGGAGCAGGTTTCCAGCTATCGCTTTTTTATCGGGTTTTTCTCTTTTTATTTTATCTTCCATCTTATCCTTCCCTTTTTGAACCATCTTTTAACTCTCACCCGGCCCATAGCTCTTCCAGCGCGACCTGATCCTGGAAACTTCCTTGCCCGAAGTCAGGTTGTATATCTGCTGGACCCAGAAACCGCCGGGTGATTCCGGGGTCTGGGTGATGACCTCAATTTCATCCCCGTAGAAGGCTTCGGAGCGGTAATTTATTTCCAGCTCCTGCGGCCGCCCGGAAAAAAGAATATCGCGCGGCAGGCCCTCCACCGCCCAGCGGGAGTAAACTACATTATTCACATGGCGGTTGTAATCCAGGTCTTCGAACATCACCCTGAAGACGGCCCGGTGGTCTAGTCTTTCTACGATCGGCAGGGTTGGGAACTCATCCTCCAAAGCCCGCTCCTGAAGAATCAGCTCATCCGGGAAGAGGTTTTCCACCCGGACCGGGCGCCGGCTTTCCAGCTCAATGATCATCCAGGAACTGGTAGCCAGGGCTATCTTCTGTTGGCCGGCATCATAGATTTCAAAATCGCGCAGGGCAAAATAACCATGCTTGCCAGAGGCCCAGGTCTTGATGGTAATTTTTTCTCCCATCTGCGGATAGCGGTCAACCGCTATATGGTAACGGGAAACCACCCAGGTCAGCCCCTGTTGCGCCAGGTCAAACACCGAAAATTTTTCCCGCACCGAATGGCGGCGGGCGGCATCCTGCATGTAGTTCATCAGGGCCGAAAGATGGGCCCGGCCCAGGTAATCAGCCTCGATGCTCAATATTTCATAATCTGCGGTTAGAAACAGACATCTTTGATTTTCCATGGCCCGCCTTACCAGTTTTTTTGGGTCAAATAATTTGCGTTCCGGACGCCAGCCCGGATACTTATCAGAATAGCCATTTTATTACAAATTGCCCGCCCTTCAAAGAAAAAACAGGACCAGCCTCTTCTGTCGGTCCAGGTTTAGATTGCAGGCACCATTGGCTACCACGTTTTTGGAAAAGCAGGCTGCAGTGATTCTTAATAGCTCTGAACCGCGTTCAGCCCGCTCAAACCTAATAGGAGGAAAAGCCGGATTATCTGTGGCTCCGATTTCAAAGAGGAAAAAACCGGCGAGTGACCCGGTTGCGGTTGGCCGTCAGGGGCCTTCGTCTTGCTCCTGCTTCTTAAATTTTTCTCCCGGCGGTCATTTTTCCCCCAAAATGGTCGTCTTAAATATCTGGACTGGAGAAAGTCCTGGCTTTTCAGACCATAATCAAACAGAAATATCTTTTATGTAAGCTACCGTTCCCAAGGCCAGACTGCCGCCAGTCTGCCTCCAGATACTCCCTTTACTACGGAGACCCTGTCCCAGCCTGAATGAAAAAAATCAGGTGACCTGGCCGACCGCTTAAATTAAAATTAACATTATGAAAAGGAGAGAATT
>JANLGB010000035.1:4271-11707 GCA_024653405.1 Candidatus Saccharicenans sp. | reverse complement strand
AGAATTTCTGAAAACCGCTTCGGTCTCGCTGGCCGCTCCCCTGATTGTCCCTTCCTCGGTCTTCGCCCGGCCGGCCCCCAGCGACCGGTTGCAGCTGGGCGGTATCGGGGTGGGGCGGCAGGGCCAGGCCAACCTGATGGAACTCCTGTATCGCGGGCTGGAAACCGGGGCCCGGGTGGTGGCCGTCTGCGACCTCGACCAGCACCGCCTGGATAACGCCCGCTGGCTGGCCGAAAAAACCTATGCCCAGGAATTGGGTTTGAACCAGTACCGGGGAGTCAAGCCCTACCACGATTTTCGCGAGTTGCTCGCCAGGAAAGACATTGATGGAGTGGTCATTTCAGTCCCCGATTTCTGGCACGGAATAGTGGCCATGGCCGCCGCCAGAGCCGGGAAGGACATTTACCTGGAAAAACCCCTGACTTACTCCCTGGTCGAAGGTCAGAAACTGGTGGCTGAAGTCAGACGAAAAAAGCTGGTGCTCCAGACCGGCTCGCAGCAAAGGTCATCCATCTATTTTCTCAAGGCCTGCGAAATTGTGCGGAACGGCTTCCTGGGCCAGTTGCAAGCAATAAAAGTCTGGCTGCCGGAAGATAGCGGTTGGGGTCAACCCGGACCTATGCCCGTCCCTCCCAACCTGGATTACGAGTTCTGGCTGGGCCCGGCTCCTGAAGCGTCCTACAGCGAGGACCGGGTTCACCCCCAGATGAGCTATGACCGACCGGGCTGGATGCAAATAGAGCCATATGCCCGCGGCATGATCACCAACTGGGGAGCCCACATGCTGGATATCGCCCAGTGGGGTCATAACAGCGAGCACAGCGGGCCGGTCAGCCTGGAAGCTTCGGCCGACTTCCCGGAGCGAGGATTGTTCAACGTCCATACCAGGTTCAGGGCCCGGGCCGACTATGCCGACGGCGTCAGCTTGACGGTGGAAACCGGCGACCCTTCCGGCGTGCGATTTGAGGGCAGCGAGGGCTGGCTTTTTGTCAGAAGAGAAGGGATAGAATGTTCCAACCCCGACCTGCTGAATTACCAGCCGGGCAGCGGGGCAGTCAGACTTTACCCCAGCTCCAACCACATGAAGAATTTCCTGGAAAGTATGCGCTCCAGGCAGGACCCGGCTGCGCCGGTCGAAGTCGGGCACCGTTCCAACAGCCTGTGTATCATCATCCACATAGCCATGAAGCTCGGGAGAAAACTTCATTGGGACCCGGATAAAGAGCAATTTGTAAATGACGAGGAAGCCAACAGGCTGCTGGATTACCCGCGGCGCAAACCCTGGCCGGTCTGAGCCGAAATTAAATCATAAACCGGGAAGCGACTAAGGACAGAAAAGGCAAGTTAAATCCGAACGCAAAGTGGCTGCCGCTACTGGCCAAGTTAATTTGATAAAATTAATGAACAACTGGCTCTCAACCAAAGGCCGAACCGTTAGAAGAACAGTTGGATTTTCCTGTCCAGATAAGAACCAACGCCTGAAGAAAGCGCCAGCTCGGTGGCCGAAGGAAATGGGGTTTAGAAAAATTGGGGCCTGTTCTGATCCCAGGAGGTAAAAATGCCGGTTATCAACAGGAGACAATTCATAAAAGGCAACCTGGCCGGCCTGCTGCTCGGCCTGAAGACAAACACCAGGTTTCTTGCGGGCCAGGAGAAAGACCGCATCCAGCCACCCCGAGGGAAGCTGGAAGAGCACTTTGGCTTTTCTCTGGGTCTGGCTTCTTACACTTTCCGGGCTTTCAGCCTGGAGCAAACCATAGCCATGGCCCGGCGCCTGGGATTGTCCAGGCTGGTCCTAAAGGATTTTCACCTGCCCTTGAATTCAGCGACCGCCGAAATCGAAGCGGCCGCGGCCAGAGTCCGGGCGGCCGGGCTTGACCTTTACGGCTGCGGCGTGGTTTACCTGGGAAAGCCCGGGGAAGTCGAACAGGCTTTTTCTTACGCCCGGGCCGCCGGGATGAAAATGATCATTGCCTCTCCCGATCCTGACCTTCTGCCGCTAATCGAGGAAAAAGTCAGGCAGAGGGGGTTAGCCCTGGCCATCCACAACCACGGGCCTGGAGATAAGTTCTACCCGACGCCGGAAGCAGCCTACGCCAGGGTGAAAAACCTGGACCGCCGGATTGGCCTTTGCCTGGACATAGGCCACGCCGCCCGGGCCGGACTGGACCCGGCAGAACAAGCCAGCCTATTTTCTGACCGCCTGCTTGATATCCACCTAAAAGATGTATCGGCCGCCAGCCGTGAGGGCCAGACGGTGGAAATCGGGCGCGGGGTCATTGACCTCAAAGCTTTCCTGCAAACCATAATCAAAATTAAATACCGAGGTACTCTGGCTTTTGAATTTGAAAAGGACGAAAAAGACCCGCTGCCAGGGGTGGCCGAATCTGTGGGTTACATCCGCGGTCTCCTCAACTGCTGAACAATGAGGGCGGTGGTAAAAATTGCCGGTTGCTCACCCGAAAGGAAATTTCGTCCTCAACCGGAGAAAATAGCCTGCCGACCCGCTACCGGGAAAAACCAAGATTCAATTGTCAGGCCCATGGCGAAATTAGCTGATTTTCTTTTTTCCGGCTGCCGCTTTCCACCTGACCCGCCCGGGCCACTTATGGATAGTCACCATGGTCTGAATACCATGATTGAAGTTGACTGATTATCAGGATTGCCTGCCGGTCCTTTTTCATCGTAGAATTAAGAGTAAATCGGGAAGACCGGCCGGGAATGGGCTTTTTCCGGCCAGGTTTCATCTCGGACAGGGAGGGAAAGCAGCATGCTTCCGTTGAGAAGGACTTTCACTTTGATAAAAATAACCGGCCTTATCTTCCCCTTACTCCTGGCCTTACTTCCGACCGGCTGTTCCCCGGCCAAGCCCGGTTCCATTTCCTTAAACTCGGACCTCATCGGGGTTAAGATTTATCAGTATTCCGGTGACCGCCAGGCCCTGTTGTCCACCTGGAAGAAGCTGGGGATTAATACCGCTTTTATCGGCCTGGAGCTGGCCGGACAAGACCACTTTATCCAGGAAGTCCGTGAAGCCGGTTTCAAAACTTTTCTCATCTTGCCCGTTTTCTACAACCCGGAAAAACTGAAAAACTCGCCCGAACTATATGCCATAACCGGGGAAGGTCGGCCAGCCAAAGATGACTGGGTGGAATTTGTCTGCCCTGGCAACCGCTCCTACCGCCAGGAAATGATTGATAAAGCCAGGAAGCTGGTGGCCGAGCTTAAACCCGACGGCCTCAGCCTGGATTTCATCCGGCACTTCGTCTTCTGGGAAAAAGTCTATCCCGATTCTAAACTGGACCTGACCCAGACCACCTGCTTCTGCCCCGACTGCTTAAAGTCTTTCCAGCAGGATACCGGGATAAACATTCCACCAGACCTCAGCGGTTACCCGGCTGTCCCGGGCTGGATTCTGGCCAACCACCGCCAGGCCTGGCTGGAATGGAGAAGCCGCCAGATAACTTCAATGGTGGAAGAAATCAGCCGGGCCGTCCGCCAGGTTAATCATTTTCTCCTGCTGAACATTCACCTGGTCCCCTGGCGGGCCGCCGATTTCGAGGGAGCCAGGATGGCCATTGCCGGCCAGGACATAAACGCTATCTTCCGCTACGTTGATTACCTTTCCCCGATGTGTTACGCCCACATGCTGAAGAGACCGCCGGAGTGGATAAATTCTGTGGTTATGGATATCCAGCAGTCAGCTCCTAACCCGGTCGTTCCCAGCATTCAGGTCAAAGAAGCCTACCTGACGGGAAAACTTGGTCTTCAGGAATTCGACCGGTCTCTTCAATCTGCCCTCAAACCACCCTCAAGGGGAGTGGTCTTCTGGAACTGGGAAGCCCTGGCTGAATCTACCCAAAAACAGGATATTGTCCGCCGCCGGGTATTAGAATTCCTGGAACGCCGCCGGGCGGAAGAAGAAAAAGCCAGGAAGCAACTCACGGTCCTCCGGGCCGGCCTGCGTTCCTCTCCCTATGGAGCCCGCCAGCCATTTCCGCCCATAGAATACTGGCTGGGCGCGGCCGGCGATATGGCCCGCCGCTTCAAGGGAAGCACCCCAGCCCTGGTCTGGATAGTCAGCACTATGGAACGCGACCAGAGCCGAAAAGAGGCCCAGGTCTATACCCCCCGGACCCGCCTGACCTTCCCGGCTCCAGCCGGTAATTCGAAACAATATACCAACATCGTCTTCTCCGAAGAAGATGCCAACGAAGCTTATCTTCAGGCCTTTGACCGGGCCGGTTATAAAGTCTGGCTTCAAGTGGAGCCAGCCATGGCCGACCTGCCCACCCTAATCGATTTAATAATGGAACGATACCGCCACCATCCCTGTGTCATCGGTTTCGGAGTGGATGTTGAATGGCATCGCTGGAGTGAGCAGGACAACGAGGGCCTGGCTGTGAGTGATGACCAGGCCCGACTGTGGCTGGAGCACCTGCATCGTTGGAACCCGTCCTACCTTCTTTTCCTCAAGCACTGGGAACCGAACAAGCTCCCGCCCACCTACCGCCAGGGCCTGGCCTTCATCGATGACAGCCAGATTTTCCAGTCGCTGGAAGAAATGGTCCTGGAATTCGCCAGGTGGTCCCGTTGGTTCTACCCGGCTCCGGTCGGTTTCCAGTACGGCTATCCTTCGGACCGGCCCTGGTGGAGCCGACTGGCCGACCCGCCGGCTGAAATCGGCCGGGCCATTCTATCGGTCGCGCCCAACACCAGCGACCTGTTTTGGGTTGATTTCACCATGAAAGAAATCTGGCCAGACAAAAATAAAAAATGAATCAGGCTGGCCTTTAAGCTTGACGATAAGGAGGTAGCCATGGAATTCGCCGAACTAATAAAATCGCGCTACAGCGTCCGGGCCTATAAGCCTGACCCGGTCAGCGAGGATATATTGCGAAGGGTCCTGGAAGCGGCCCGCCTGGCCCCGACCGCGGCCAACCGCCAGCCCTTCCGGCTGCTGGTGGTCAAGACCAGGGGACGGGAGGAAGAGCTGAAACGCCTCTATGGCCGGGAATGGTTCACTCAGGCTCCCCTGGTCATCGGCATCGTGGCCCTGCCCGGAGCGGCCTGGAAGCGCCGCGACGGAAAAAATTACGCCGAGGTGGACGCCACCATTGCCATGGACCACCTGATCCTGGCCGCGGCCAACGAGGGCCTGGGCACCTGCTGGGTGGGAGCCTTCGACCCGGCGGTAGCCAGAGAAATCTTTGAGCTACCGGAAGAGGTTGAGCCTCTGGCCTTCACCCCGCTGGGCTACCCGGCAGAAAGTCCTTCCCCCAAGAAAAGAAAAAGCCTGGAGGAGCTGGTTTGCTATGACCGCTGGCAGAAATAGCCCTCTGCTTTGAATCAGGGTTGATAGCAGAATAAGGTTGGTCCGAAACGCAGTTAGCCCAACTTGCCCATCATAAATTCGGGCTTCCTTAAACAGTTCTCGAGTGAGAAGGAGTATTTATTGCCCAGACCAGGCTTACAATTTTGCCTGCCCGGCAGCTTGGCCTGGAAATTACCATAACCTTAACCAGCCGGCATTTCTTTGTAGAATTGCTGCCCGGGCCAGCTCAAACTTGAAAGTCTTCTTGGACTCCGGAAGCGAGAATTTTTTACTTTGGCGGTTTTATTATCTAAATAGCCATAACGACTGAGCGGTCGGGGCCGCCAACCGATTTTCCGGAAATTTTCTCATTAATTTCCCCAGAACAAGAAAATCAGGATCCGGTGGGCTGAACTTTCACCTAGAAAAAGGCAGTATTATGAAAACCACCAGATCCCACAGGGCGTGGCTGACCACATTCGATAGCAAGGAGTTAAACTTATAATACTGAAAGCCCCACCACAGTCCGCAGACCAAGGCCGCCAGTATCAGCACCGGGTTGCGGCTCGGCAGATGCACCAGGCCATAGAGCAGCGAGACCCCAAGCCACCCGCCCAATGGGCTCAGGGCGGCTGACCAGTGCCGCTGTAGCCAGCCCCGCCACAGCAGCTCCTCGCCCGGACCTATTATAAGCACCAGGAACAGGCTGATCCGGAGCTGATTGCTGCCGAATTTCAGGTTATAGATGGAAGCCAGATGCTCGCCGCTGGCCGGAAAAAGATTTCTTAAAAAAATATTGCCGGCAAAAAAAAGGACATAGAGCAACAGGGCGGAACTGATACCCAGGCCCAAAGCTCTCCAGGTCTTTTCCCTGAAATCACCGTAAATAAGCTGACTGAAAAGCGGGTCGGCCCGCAGGGCCAGGATCAGAAAGACCATCAGGCCGCCGGCCAGCAGCGACCACAGGTCCACCCAGTCCAAAAAAACGCCGGACATGACCAGGAAAAAATAGATGGCCACGGCCAGGGTCAGAAGATAAAGGGAAACCTGGCTGAAACCATGCCGTTTCATTTTCCGGTCACACCTCGCCGCCGTTCAGAGCCTGTTCGTATCTCCTGTGTTTTATCTTAACAGAATATTCTTAAAAAAGCCCGGTCAAATAAGCCAGCCATAGCCCGGCCACCGACAGCAGTCCGAAAATCAGGTTGTACCAGGCGGTGGCTCCGTCCAGGGTGATAAAATCCGCAAGCCCTTCAGGGCGATGTCGGTTGCAGGCCTTTTTCCAGAGTTTCAGACATTCAGGCAGAGCTAATACCACCAGCAGCATGGTCAGGGGCAGCGAGGGGAAGTCCAGCCCTAACAGGCGGGGCACTAGGGCAAAAGCCACCAGCAGCAACAGCGAACCGCAGGTCAGCTTGAGGTAATAAAGGAGTGAGCCCCGGTCACCGAGCACTGAAGCCAGGGTAATGACCATTTTCTCCCGGTCGGTGATTGAATCGCGCCAGTTGTTGGCATGAAGGATGGCCACCACCAGCATTCCCTGGGGCACGGCCCACATCACGGGCAGCCAGGAAAACTGCCCGGTCTGAACGACCCAGGCTCCCAGGGAACCGAGCAAACCGAAATTCACGAAGACCACCAGGTCGCCCAGGGCCAGGGCCTTGAGCCAGGGATAAGCGGCTCCCAGGATAATGCCGGCCAATCCGATCTTGAGAATTAGCATCCCCCGCAGCCAGACCAAAACCAGGCCCAGGACCGAACCCAAACCAAAGAGGCAAACCGAACCCCGCAGTAATTGTCCGGGACTTAACCACCCACGGACAATGGCTCCGCTGACCGGAGTTGGTCCCCGGTCCAGTCCCCGCTTCCAGTCGATCACATCCGAGAGCATATTGGCGGCGGTATGCAGCACGGCCATAGCCGCCAGACTGAGCAACAACAGCCCGAGGTCAAGCCGAACCCAGCCGAGGGTGGCAGCCAGCGAGCTACCGAACAACACCGGTATGGTAGAAGCCGGCAGGGCCCACGGCCGGGCGGCAACCAGCCAAGTTTTTAACCAGCTCCTTTTTTCTATCTCAGCCATGCTTTGGGCCAGTTCTTAAATTGTGGTTTCAGACCGCGT
>JANLGB010000035.1:0-4261 GCA_024653405.1 Candidatus Saccharicenans sp. | reverse complement strand
ATCAACGGTCATTCACCATGCCGGCAATTTTACCAGATTTTATCACTAATAAAAAATGAATCAGCCCCGGCCGACGACTGAGCCTAATCCTGCCGGCCGCTGTTTTCCGGCTTCGGCCGGCCCGGCTCGCCCCGACCGATGACGGTGAAGGACCTGACCAGCCGCCGCCCCTCGTTGTCCACCAGGACCAGCAGGTGCTCGCCTGGCAGAGGGTTAAGACTGACCCGGTGAAAGTATCTGGTGCTGGTCAGGTAATCTTCATCCAGGTGCCAGTGGATGACCGCATCTTCCTCCCGGTGCACAGCCTCCAGGACTACTTCACCCGGACTACCGTCCAGCTCCACCGGGATATAAACGGCTGTGCCCGGCTCCGGGTATACCAGGTTCATGACTCTCGAGCCATCGGCCACCTCGACCTGGCCTTGCCGGCTACCCTTAAATTTTGGCAGAGGCTGGTATTCGGGGTGCCAGGGCCGGTAATAATATTCCTGGATGGGCGGGAGCACGAACCACACCTGGTGCTTCATCCTGGCTACCGATTCCACCCGGCTGTCAACCCGGAACCGGCCCGAAGGGTCAAGGTGCACCAGTTGATGATAAACGCAACCGCGGTCAAAATGGCTTTCCAGCGGCAACCAGGTGACTTTTCTCGGGCAGAATTCCCCCGGCAAATAGCCTGAATCGGCGCAGACTTCAACCCGCTTCAGGGCCCGGCGGGGAGGCGGAATTTCACCGCCGGTATCCAGCAGGCTCAGGGCTTCAAACAGGAATGGAGCAGCCGCGGCCAGTCCGGTTATTTCCGGCCGGCCTTCGCCGTCGGCATTTCCGACCCAGACTCCGACCGTATAGCCAGGAGTCACTCCCACCGCCCAGGCATCCTTCAGCCCGAAGCTGGTGCCTGTCTTCCAGGCGACCCAGCGGGCAGAACTGAAATTCCTCCAGTAGCCTTCTTCGTCCGGGCGGTTAACCTCAGTCAGGGCTTCAAGTGTCAGGTAAGCCGCCCCGGGGCTCAGCTCCTTAAGGCCCCAGGCCACCGGCTTTTCATCCTGGAGCAGCCTGATCCCGTAGCCGGCATCTTCCCGGCCCAAGGCCAGGCGGCCCAGCCCGGCATAGATGGCGGTTATCTCCAGCAACTTGCCCTCGGCCCCACCCAGAATCAGGCTCAGGCCGTAGTCCTCGGCCGGCCTAAAAAGGGTGCTCATCCCCCAGCGGACGAGCTGGTTCTTGAAGCGGGGAATGCCATATTGATGAAGCAGGCGGACGGCCGGGACGTTCAGCGACCAGGCCAGAGCCTTGCGGGCCGGTACCGCTCCCCGGAAGCGGCGGTCAAAATTCTTCGGCCTGAATCCTTCGTAACGGGTGGGAATATCCGCGATGAGCATTTCCGGTGTCAGCAGGCCGTCCTGGAGCAGGGCCGCATAGAGAAAAGGCTTCAGGATACTGCCGGTGCTCCGCGGACTCTGGGCGATATCCACGAACTGGGCACTATCAAAATCCCTGTTGAGACCGATGTTGCCGACGTAAGCTACAACCGCTCCCAGCCGGTTGTCTATAACGACGGCCGCCAGGTTTCTTATCCCGCGGTTCAGAAGTTTTTCTCCGTAGGCCTCGGCCCTAAGGTTCAGCTGCCGTTGTAGCTCGGTCCGGATAAAAGACCGGTAGGGCGTTTTCTTATCCCGGTCGCCAGCCAGGGTGGCCAACAGGTGCTCGCTATACCTGGGCAAAGGCCTCAGGCCAGTCGGCAGCGCTTCCTTCAGGGCCAACCTTAGTTGCACCTCGTCGATTATCCCCCTTCGCCTGAGCCTTTGGAGCAACCAGTCTCGCTTTTCCTGGAGCTTCGTCAATCCCTGGCCGTCGCTGGCCAGGTTGGGATTCTTCGGCAGGACAGCCAAGAAGCAGGCTTCAGCCCAACTCAAATCTTCCGGGCGGCGGCCGAAATAAAACCAGGATGCGGCATCAATCCCCACCAGGTTCCGGCCGAAGGGAGCGTTGGACGCGAACAGGGCCAGGATTTCCTTCTTGGAATAACGGGCCTCAAGCTTGAGAGCCAGAAGGGCCTCCTTGAGCTTGCGGCCGAAGGTCCGCCGGCCGCCCTCCCGGGCCAGGCGGGCCACCTGCATGGTAATGGTGCTGGCTCCGCTCTTAATCTCCCCCGCCCTTAAATTCTGCCAGACGGCCCGGGCCACGGCCAGCGGGTCAATACCAGGGTGGAGATAAAATCTTCGGTCTTCAAACTGCAGCACAGCCAGGTAATATTTTTCCGGCACCCGGCTGTCCCGGGGGAAACGCCACTGGCCGTCGGCCGCCAACCTGGCTCCCAGCAGCTGCCCGTCTGCGGCCAGCAGGACCGGCGAGAGCGGTCGGTCAAAAAGCCGGCCCAGCGGCCAGGTCAAATAGACCAGCAGGCAGAAAAGGCCTAACGATAGAGCCGCTATCCAGGTCTTGTTGCGGCCCGCTTTCAGGCTGATTTTCGGCCTGCCTCTCATTTAGTTCTAATCCCGCCTTTCCAGTCTTAAATTTCCCTTCAAACTTTTTTCATTCCTTTTTCCCTGAATTGTTTTTCCAGTTGTGTTTTGTTTTTTCTGACACAACTTTTTTCCATCGGCTTAATTTTTTAGCCTTCATTGCCTGACAATCTTGACCCACTGGCCCCTGGTATTGGCCTGGACTGAATCATCGTACATGGCTTCCACCAGCACTCCCGGCTGGTAGAATTGCCCGAGATAGGAAGCATTGAGAGAAATCAGGAAGGTCTTCTTTTCACCCCGGGCCAGGCTGAAATAGGTATAAACCCGATCATCCCTGACATCCTGGTAATCATACTTGATGATTTTCTGTTCCGGGTTGAACAGCGGATTCTTAATCTGGAAGCCGGAAGCCACCATGAAGGTCAGGGCCAGGTTTTCCAGGCTGCGATAGGTCTGATTTTCCACCACGATATCGGCCAGGATATCCGTCCCCTGAGGCAGGCTGCTGATATCAACCGGGTTCATTTTAAGGTCGCGGTAAACAACCTTAAGCTGGATTCCCCGGGCCGAAGCCTCTTCCTCCCCGGCCGGCGGAATACCCTTGGTGTAGACGCTAACATAAAGGGGAATGGAGCTGTCGTTGGTCAGGCTGAGCACCCTGCCTTCCACCGGAAAATCAGTCCAGGTCCTTCGTTCCAGCGGCATGGTTGAGGTTATCTTTTCCGGGCTCCGGTCATCCCAGGCCAACCTGAAGCCATAAGCCTCGGTGCCACCCGGGCCGAAATAGCTGGACAGGGCCAGGAGCAACATGGCTGTTTCGTTGGTTGACAGCCAGAGGTCGGAGGAAGCGATTTCGGCGATTTCCTTGACGAGGGGCTTGGCTTTTTCCCTCTGCCCCATCAGACTCAGGCAGTGAGCGATCATGGCTTTATCCCGGAGCTCGGAACCGAAAGTTAGGGCTGAATCGCGGTATTTATCGAAGGTCAGCTTGGTCCGGCCGACCAGTTCTTCCGCCGCTTCTACCTGGCCGTTGAGATAGAAAGCGGCCGCCAGGAGGATTGAAGACAGGCTGCTCAGTCCAGGTTTTTCCCGCAGACGGTTCATGGCCCCGGTATCGGGTTCACGGGCCTGGGCCAGGGCAAACAACCTAAAGGCCTGGACGAGCTGCTCATAGGGGCCGCCAGTCACCCAGGCATTGGCCAGCATCTTCTGGTTGTCCTTCCAGGCGTTGAGCACTTCTACCGGGACGTAATACCCGGCCCTGGAGGCTTCCAGCAAAAACCAGCCGGCATAGGTTGTGGTCCAGGAGTGGGATTCGTGTTCTCCGGGCCAGTAGCTGAAGCCGCCGCCGGGCAGTTGGAACCGACGCATTTTTTCCACGGCCGCCCGCAGATGACGTTCTATTTCTTTAACCTGTTCCGGTGTTAGTCGGACCAGGTTTTTGAGATAAAGCTGCGGGAAAGCTATAGACAGTGTCTGTTCCAGGCAGCCATGGGGATATTGAATCAGGAAGTTCAACCTCTTCTCAAGTTGCAGGGCCGGCAGTGTGGAAGCTTCCACGGTCACTGAATTGGTGCCTTTAAGCCCGAAAGGAACGACTTTCTCCTTGATGGCCTGCCCCGATTTAATCTCGTAGTTAACCACTCTGGTCAGGTAGGGGTTGGAACTCAAAACTTCAATGAAAGTTTCCCCGCTGATGGTTTCGGCCCCGGTCCTGGCCTGGTAGCTGACCAGACCCTGGCCGGTAGTTTCGGCCACTTTGAGGTCAAAGTTGACCAGCTTCTCGCTGGCCC
>JANLGB010000356.1 GCA_024653405.1 Candidatus Saccharicenans sp. | reverse complement strand
GCAAAAATGGGGAGAGACTACATATTTTTCAACAAAATGCGGGCGGAAAATATGGGTAAAACTCCCCCTCTTATCTCGAAATTTACTTTTATCTCACCCACCGGGAGGCGAAGTAAATATATCTCTACATTCTTGCTCCGTTGATTAATTCCTACTATTCCTATAGGAATTATTGATTTTCTTGGGTCATTAAACTAACATGGAAGGTGTGGGGCGAGTGCGAGCTTGAACGGCCGGCGGTAAGAGGCGTGTCCAGCCCGGGCCCGGGCATCTGGGGCGAAGCCGGACCTCGAAAGTCAGCCGTCCAGAATTAGCCCGCCACTCTCCTTAGGATTTAAGATGAGCTGGCCGGTTTGGGAAAATTAGGGCAAAGCAAATGAATAACGCAAAGGAATCAGAAAAGGCCAAACCGGAATCACGAAAAGGTCAAAGGGATTGTAATGGATATAAATGGATACATATGGACATAAGATGAAAAATGAATTGTACTTACCATCAATAATTTTA
>JANLGB010000355.1 GCA_024653405.1 Candidatus Saccharicenans sp. | reverse complement strand
TTCCAACCTGGCCAGGGAATAGATGACAGGAGCAAAGACATGAAGAATCGGCAAAGAATAAGCCTTTTTCAGATAGCCTGGAAGAACCTGGCTCGCAAAAAGACCCGTAGCTTTCTGACCGTAATCGGCATCGCCCTGGCCACTTGGGTGCTGATAAGCCTGTTCGGTTTTAACAGCGGCTACAAGAACTCCCTGAACCGCGACATAGATAATCTCGGTTTCCAGATGCTGGTGGTGGCCAAAGGCTGCCCTTACGAAGCGGCTACCCTGATGCTGAAGGGCGGAACAGGCCTTAAGTACATGAATGAAGACGTGGTCAAGCTCATCGTCCGAGAGCCGGAAGTGGAGAGCGTCACCCCAATGCTGATGCAGGTGGTCTTCGACCCGAATAAAGGACAGAGCGGAGGGCTGACTGCCTTTTTGGGTATAGACCCGGCTACTTTCCCAAAACTTAAGCCGGGCCTCAGCTTCAAGCAGGGGTCCTGGTTTACCAACCCGGAAGCCATGGAAGTGGTCATGGGCTACGAA
>JANLGB010000354.1 GCA_024653405.1 Candidatus Saccharicenans sp. | reverse complement strand
CGGCTGCCATCACAGGTCGCCTCTCCAGGACCACTCGGAATGGGTCAAGCAGGTCATGCGGGAGAATTTCCGCTGGGCGGCCACGGCTGCTTCCGGATTGGGCGAGGTGGTGGGCATGGCCTCCCGCCTGCCTTCAACCTGGAGCATAGCCGATGGCCCCAACCCCGATGACCATGAGTGGGCGGTGGTGCCCCAGGTCAGGTATAACCCGAACCTGTTTGACAGTAAGAATAACGCCGTGCTGGCACTCCCGCGCCCGGAGGATGACCGTTGCCTGGCCTGTCATTCGGTGACGCCGAGGCAGGCCAGATCCAGGGCCGAGGTGGACCGCGATGTCCATCTGCTGGCCGGTTTGAAGTGCGTTGACTGCCACCGCAACGACCTGGGCCATGAGATGGTGAGGGGGTATGAAGGCGAAAAACTCAGCCACTCCACTCTCCAGGTCCAGGATTTTACCTGTGCCGGCTGCCATCTCGGCCAGAAGGCGGAAAAAGGCGGAAAGGGTTTTGCCGGAAGGCTCGGGGCGCCCAGGCCTGCCCACAGGGG
>JANLGB010000353.1:260-552 GCA_024653405.1 Candidatus Saccharicenans sp. | reverse complement strand
AAGTCCCGACCACCAGGTCGCCTTCTCGAGGATGAATTACCAGGTCGGTTACTTTGACCGCGGGCATGTTGTTCTGGAAAGGAAGCCAGCTCTTTCCCTGGTCGAAGGAGACATACAGGCCGTTATCCGTACCGGCGAACAACAGGTCTGGATTCTGACCATCCTGGACTACGACGTTGACCGGGCTATCCGGAAGGCCGGCTGAAATCGAGGTCCAGGTTCGGCCGTAATCAGTGGTCCGGAAAAGATAAGGCTTAAAATCATCGTTCCGGAAACCACTCTTGGCCACAAA
>JANLGB010000353.1:0-250 GCA_024653405.1 Candidatus Saccharicenans sp. | reverse complement strand
CCAGGGCCGGCGTACAGTCGGTCCAGCTGGCCCCGCCGTTCGTCGTCACCTGCACTTTGCCGTCGTCAGTGCCCACCCAGACAACCCCGGGTTTGCGGGGTGACTCGGAGATGGTGGTTATTGTGCAGAAGGTTATATTGCCGGCGCCAGACTGCTTGCTCTTATCATTGGTGGTCAGGTCCGGGCTTATCTCTTCCCAGTCGTCGCCGCGGTTAAGAGAACGCAGCAGGACCTGGGCCCCGATATAGAC
>JANLGB010000352.1 GCA_024653405.1 Candidatus Saccharicenans sp. | reverse complement strand
GGGACACCTTCAGGTGTCCCCAATCTTACTTTTCCTCAAATACAAATACATACTCGGCGAGGCACTGGTAATTATTGGATTCCAGCTGGACATATTCCGGGCTCTGCTGGCCGATGCATAGGCGATAGGTTTTGCCGACCTGAAACCTAAGGCCTGACTTAGGCTTCATCACCAGGGTATAGGACGTCCCGTCGGCCCTGACGGTTGAATACCAGCCCTCAGCCACCGGTTCATCGCCGTCAAGGATAAGATGGTATAGTTTTTTATCGGGGAACTTTACACGGAGAACAAATTCAATCTCGGTGGGTGTGGCCCTGACAATATTTATAAATTCGGACGGAACATTGGGGCCGCTGTAATAATGAAGCTTGGGGTTCTTCTTGTAGGAAAAGCACGATGCCCAAAGCAACAGAACTACCATCATACTCAAAAAGGCCGATATTTTTTTTATCATCTGAAGCTCCTGTTACGGGAAATTTAAAGCCAAGAGTCTTTCTCTTGAGTTTGAGCCTATTATCATTCTTAAAGGTAACAATGTTCAAGTCCGCGAATTACCACATTAACCAGCTAAGGGGACAC
>JANLGB010000351.1 GCA_024653405.1 Candidatus Saccharicenans sp. | reverse complement strand
GGCCGCGGAAAAGTCCCTGGGCGGCGACGATGACCACGAAGGTCAGGGACAGCACGATAACGTTGAGCCAGGTGCGCAGGCCGGCCGCCAGCAGGTTGCGGACCGCTAACTTGAGCAGCACTTTCATATCAGCCTTTCCCAGAAAAGGGGGACACAATACTCATTCCCCAATTTTATATTCTTACTTAAACCCATCCCTGGCGCAGAGAAGGGGCTTGCCCCTGTTGCTGGCTGTCTGTTCCTTATGGCTTTCTCCAATTGTTTGTATGCTGTCATGTCAAATGTCCATTATCGCCGGGCATTTAAGCAGAAAAAGGGAAGGCCAGGACCTGTCCATGTTTTTATGGGTGCCCGGTCTGGGAGCGGGGCTGGGTTTTTTATTTCCTTTCTGTGTTTCATGTGCCTTTTTTCATTCTTTTATCCGGTCAAGCAGCCTCGCCTAAAACATAAAAAACTTCCCACTGCCCCGGCTACCTGTGGGCTACGGGACCTTACCGGAAATTGGGGTATGAGTATTGTGTCCCCCTTTTTCCAGCAGTTCGTCTTTGGCCACGCGGCCGTCGAACAGGGTAATTTTGCG
>JANLGB010000350.1 GCA_024653405.1 Candidatus Saccharicenans sp. | reverse complement strand
TTTTCCTGCAGGTCTACCGATTCTTGCCGGATTGGTCTATCGAGTCTTGGTCAAATCAATCATAGGCTAAACAATCATAGACTAAGGGCCCACGCCTGTTGCCACCCCTGGCTTTCGGTCCACCCGGCGCCAATCCGGGTTTTAAGTTTTGTGACCTTGCTGATGGCCTGGTCCAGACGGGCCAGCCTGAATGAATTTGTTTTATGCGCTGTTTAAGGCGCCGACTCGTTTTTTGCGGCGGCGTGCCTGCATCGGCGGTAGCCTACCCGGACCCTCCCTATATTTCATTATTTATGAGTAATTTAAACGGGGGACACAATACTCATTCCCCAATTTTCGCACCAAGAATTTGGCGCATCATTGCACATTGCGTACTGCATACTGCTCACTGCCCACTGCACATTTCATACGCATACTGCCCGACACTATCCCCATTTTCCCAAGGCCAGCATAAATAGAACAATTGCCATACAATTGGTAGTAAACGTGCATTCAGCAGGCCCTCAATAGGTCCTCATAATAGATGAAAAAATCGGACCTGGTGGTCGAAGTAAAAGAAATAAAAGGGCACTGCCCTGTATACAAGGCCGGAGATTCTTTCAGGATAGACG
>JANLGB010000034.1:4453-14683 GCA_024653405.1 Candidatus Saccharicenans sp. | reverse complement strand
AAAAAAATGTTTAGAAAATTTTTCTGTTTTGCTCGCCGAAGCGAAGCGGAGGCGGACGGAAACGCTGGGCGGGATTCAATCAAAGTCAGCAAGCGGATTTTGTTCAAAGAAAGTTCGAATCTCGTCCAAAAGACACCGCCATTTCTTATAAACTTCCCTTATAACCAACCTTTGGAACAAAGACAATGATGGGAATAGCTTTCTGCCGATAGCTGAGGAAAGAAATTTTATTATTTTTTATCCTCAGCTCTGAGATTAGAGCGCACTGATATCTATAAAAGGCATAAGGTCTTAATAAGCATCTCCTTCTGTCAGCCAGAACCTATAAGAAAATCAAAATCCTGATGGTTAGTCGTGAGAAATTCCCATTTTTTCTTTCTCAATTTGAGACAGACGAGGCTACCTGAACAAAATCCATTCCTAATAACGGATTGCCAGACCAGCCCGACATCTGGTCAGGACGGCCTTGACCGCCTTTATTCTATGAAACCGCGCTTTTTCAGTAAGGGCTCTTTACGGGGTTCACGGCCGCGGAACTTAATATACTGGTTCAGGAAATCAGCCGTGCCGTATTTTTCCAGGATTTCCTGCCGGAACTTAAGAGCTGTTTTCTGGTCAAAAAGGCCACGCTCCTTGAAGGCTTCAAAGGCGTCGCTGTCGAGCACTTCGGCCCAGATGTAGACATAATATCCGGCCGAGTAACCGCCGGAAAAAATATGCTGGAAGTAGGTGCTGCGGTAGCGGGGAGCGATGGCCTCAATCAGGCCGAGCTGAGTCAGCACTTTCCGCTCAAAATCATTGACTTCATAGTCTTCGCTGAAGATGGTCTTGTGCCAGTGAAGGTCCAGCAGAGAAGCCGCCAGGTATTCGGTTGAAGCAAAACCCTGGTTGAAGAGGGAGCTGTTTTGGATTTTCTTAATCAGGGTATCGGGGATGACTTCTCCGGTGGCATAGTGCCTGGCGTACATTTTCAGGAATTCCGGTTCGGTGACCCAGTTTTCCATGATCTGCGAAGGAAGTTCCACCCCGTCCCGCGGAACGAAGCGGTTTTTGTACTTGGCGTTAGCCAGAAGAGTGGCCAGCGAATGCCCGAACTCGTGAAAGGCGGTCTGGACCTCATCCAGCGACAGCAGGGCCGGGAGCTTTTCTGTCGGCCGGGTAAAGTTGCAGGTTATGGTTGAAAGCGGGGCCACTCGCTTGCCGTTCTGGTAGCTCTGACGGCGCAGCGCCCCGGACCAGGCTCCGCTTCTCTTGGAAGCCCGGGGGAAGAAATCAAGATACAGCAACCCTACGTGCTGGCCGTTCTTTTCCTTGACTTCATAAACTTCAACTTCGGGATGGTATACTAAAACGTTGTTCAGCTTTTCGAATTTCAGACCGTAGAGCAGTCCGGCCAGGGTGAACATCCCGTTCCGGACGTTGTCGATAGAAAAATAAGGTCGGACTTCATCGTCCTTCAGGTCGTACTTTTTCTGGCGCAGCTTTTCGGCATAGTACCACCAATCCCAGGGGGCAATCTTGAAATCAGCTCCTTCCTCGTCGGCGATCTGCTGCATCTCGGCCAGTTCGGCCTTGGCCCGTTTCAGGGCATACTGCCAGAGTTCCATCAGGAACTCCTCCACCTTCTCGGGGGTCCGGGCCATGTTGGTCTCTATGGCGTAATGGGCAAAGGTCGGGTAGCCCAGCAACCTGGCCCGCTCGGTGCGTAGGGCGATTATCTTTTTGATAATTTCCTTGTTGTCGTACTCATTGAACCTGTCGCCCCGGCTGAGGTAGGCTTCAAACAGACGCCGGCGCAGCTCGCGGTTCTTAGCATACTGCAGGAAGGGGGTCATGCTGGGAACCTGGGTGGTGAAAACCCACTTGCCTTCAAGCCCCATTTTCCTGGCGGTCTCGGCCGCGCTGTCGATGACATTCTGAGGCAGGCCGGCCAGATGCTTCGGGTTCTCGATGACCAGGCGGGAGCTGTTGGTCTCCTGCAGCACGTTGTTGCCGAATTTCAGCGACAGCATAGATAGCTGGCTGTTTATCTGGCGGAGCCTTTCCTTATCATCCGGCCCGAGCAGGGCTCCAGCCCGGACAAAGTCCTGGTAAATTTTTTCCAGCAGGAATTTTTCTTCCGGACCCAGCTTGAGACGGGCCCGGCGGTCATACACAGCCTTGATGCGGGCGAACAGTTTGTCGTTGAGGTAGATGCTGGAACGGTGCTGGCTGGTCAGGGGAGTGGCCTGCTCGGCAACTTTCTGCAGTTCGGGTGAAGTATTGGCGCTCTGCAGGCTGCCGAAGACAGCCTGAACCCTTTCCAGGAATTGGCCACTGCGGTCAAAGGCCAAAATGGTGTTCTCGAAGGTCGGCGGCTGAGGGTTGTTGACGATGGCTTCAATCTCGGCCTGATGCAGCTCGATTCCCTTTTTGATGGCCGGAAGAAAATGCTCGCTCTTAATCAGGTCAAAGGGTGGAGTTTCAAACGGGGTGTTAAAAGCAGAAAAGAAAGGGTTATCCTTTTCTTGGGCCGCCAGCGGTTGGCCGACCGACAAGATAAATAATAAAAAACAGACGGCCAAAAGGCCTGGGCCCAATAACCGGTTAAGCTTGAAGTTTTCTGGCATGGGAGCCTCCTTTCTGGAGTTAATAATCAAGCGCAGTGAGGTAATGATTATAACTTGCCTGGCTACTTCCAAGTCAAGCAGAAAGCTTTCTTGTGAGCCGGGGCAGCTGAGCTCAAGACGGGCCCGGGCTGGGCGGCAGAGGTTGAATAAGCCCCATTCCCCAATTTCCAGAAGAAGAATCATCATTGTCGCCAGAAGGCTTGGATTGACAAGCCGCCGGGCGGTCTTATAAATTGAGCTTAACGATTAACGGAGAGGTGCCCGGATGAATCGTCTGCTTCCTGCCGTCAAGCCTTTCAGGAAAATTTTGTTTCTGATTGTTTTTTTATCTGCCCTTATTTTTTCCTTGGCTTACTTTTCTTCCTGCCAACGTCGGGCTCCGGCTGCCGGGAGCCTGGCTCGAACCAGGAACCTGTTGGCTGACCCGCCGTCTGAATACCGGCCGGCCCCGCTCTGGGTCTGGAACGAAGACCTGACCGTCGAAAAAATCAGGAACCAGCTGACCGACTTCAAGGACAAAGGTTTCGGGGGAGTCTTTGTCCATCCGCGCCCGGGCCTGATTACTCCCTACCTCTCGGAAGAATGGCTCTCTCTTTTCAAGGAAACCGTCAGGCTGGGGCGGGAGCTGGGACTAAAGGTCTGGATTTACGATGAAAACTCTTATCCTTCAGGTTTTGCCGGTGGCCTGGTTCCGGCGGCCCTGCCCGAAGCGGTTCGATCCGGCCTGAAGGCTTCCAGGCTCAAAGTGCCTTCACTCCGGGGTGTTGAAAATCCGGTCTGTCTACTCCAGGAACAGGGCCAGGATTTCCTGGATATTACTGAACGGGTCAGAGCCGGCGAGAAGGGTTGGCCGGAAGGCAGCTATTGGCTGTTGGAGGTGGTTAAGCAGGAACCTTCTCCCTGGTACGGCGGTTTTACCTACGTCGATTTGATGCGTCCCGGGGTCACCCAGGCCTTTTTGCGGCTGACCCTGGATGCTTATAAGCGGGTGGCCGGGGAAGAATTCGGCTCAACCGTCCCCGGCACCTTTCAGGACGAAGCCGAAATTGCCCCGGCCGGGGGAGCCTGGGCCGTAAATTACACCCCGGCTCTCTTTTCGGAGTTCCGTGAGCGCCGCGGCTACGACCTCAAGCCCGAGCTGCCCCGGCTGTTTGAAGACCGGGGCGATTTTCAGCGACTGCGGCACGATTTTTACCTGACCTGCCTGGAGCTTTTTATCGAAAACTGGGCCAAACCTTACTACGACTATTGCTCCGCTAATAATCTTCAGCTCACGGGTCATTACTGGGAGCACGATTGGCCCCGGCCGCGGATCAATCCCGACAACCTGGCCCTCAGCGCCTATGCCCATATGCCGGGCATAGATATCCTGATGAATGAATGGGACTTAGGAGTACACGCTCAGTTTGGTAATAGCCGGGCCGTGCGAGAACTGGGAAGCGTGGCCAACCAGCTCGGCCGGCAGAGAACTCTTTCTGAAACCTACGGAGCCAGCGGCTGGGACCTGACCTTCTTCGACCAGAAAAGGATCGGCGACTGGGAATATGCTCTGGGGGCTAATTTCTTGAACCAGCACCTGGTTTATTCAACCATAGTCGGCGCCCGTAAGAGGGACCACCCGCTGTCCTTTTCCTATCATGAGCCTTGGTGGGAAGCTTACCGGCTGATGAACGATTATTTTGGCCGGCTGTCGGTGGCTCTGAGCGCTGGCCTCCAGCTCAACCATATCCTGGTCATAGAACCGACCACCTCGGCCTGGATGTATTATTCGCCGGCGGTGAAAAATCAAAACCTGGAAAGAATCGGGCAGGATTTCCAGGATTTTGTCCATACCCTGGAGAGGCTGCAGGTGGAATATGACCTGGGCAGCGAATTTACCCTGAAAGAATACGGCTTGGTTGACGGGAAAAAACTGCAGCTGGGACAGAGAGCTTATGACCTGGTGGTGCTGCCGCCGGGCACGGAAAACCTGGAAGACTGGACCGTGGCCCTGCTTAGGGATTACCTCAAAAACGGCGGCCAGGTCCTGTCCTGGGCTGGGAAGCAAATCTATACCGGCGGCCGGCCCTCCTCGGCCGGAGAAGAGCTGGCTTCTTTTTCCGGTTTCAAGTCCGTTGCCGGACAGGCCGTCGTCCCGGACCTTTTCTCCCCCTATCTAAAGAAAGAAATCGAATTCCAGGAACTTTCAGGTGAGGACCGCCTCTTCCATCACCGGCGCCAGCTGGCCGACGGCCAGCTACTTTTCCTGGCCAACGTCAGTCCGGACCGTCCGGCCTCCGGCCGGGTGATTCTTAAGGGCCGGGCTGTGGAAAAGTGGGAAGCTTGGAGCGGACAGGTAACTCCATACCCGGCGCGGATTAAAAGCGGTCGGGCAACGGTAGAATTTTCCCTGAAGGCCGGGGAAAGTCTGCTGCTGGCTGTCTACCGTGGCAGGAAGCCCGGGCTGAAAAAAGCCAAGGAAACCGGGCCAGCTGATTATGAACTAGAAAAATTAAAACCGGCTGAAATTAAAAGGCTTGATCCCAACGTGCTGACCCTTGATTACTGCGACCTGACCGTGGCCGGCCGGAGCCTGAAGAACCTTTATTTTTACCAGGCCCAGCAAAAAGCCTACCAGGCCCATGGCTGGTCCCGGAATCCCTGGGATTCTGGTGTTCAGTATCAGGACAGCATAATCTCCAGGAACCATTTTGCTCCCGGCACCGGATTCAGGGCCGATTTTCATTTCCAGGTGGCCCCCGGGGTGAACCTGAAATCGCTGAAATTGGTGGTGGAAAGACCACAGTTTTTTAAGGTTACGGTCAACGGGCGGCGGCTGCAGCCACTGGCGGGAGAATTCTGGCTCGACCGCAATTTTGGAGTTTTCCCGCTGGCCGAAGCGGCCCGAGTCGGCCCGAACACGGTCAGCCTGACAGTCAGTCCCTTTGACCTGCTGGCCGAACTCGAACCCATCTATCTCCTGGGTGATTTTTCCCTTGAGCCAACCACCCGGGGCTTCCTGGTAACTCCGGCCACTGAGCTGAAGCTTGGGTCCTGGAAAAACCAGGGCCTGATTTTTTACGGTCACCGGGTGGCTTATTCCACCGGGTTAGAAGTGAACCCGGAAGAACTGCAGAAAAGGAATTTTATTTTCAGGGGCGGCCGCTGGCAGGGAGCCTTGGCTGAACTGGTCGCCAACAGCCAGAAAGTAGGCTACCTACTGAGTCCGGGCGATTCCCTGGAAATCTCTTCCTATCTCCGGCCGGGTCTTAACCGCCTGGACCTAATTATCTACGGCACCCTGAAAAATACCCTTGGCCCGCACCACCTGAACCCGCCCCCTGGACGGGCCTGGCCCGGCTCTTTTCAGCAGGCCCCGCAAGGTGGACAACCGCCCGGAAGCGAGTATAATGTTCTGGATTACGGCCTGAGTGATTTTCTCATCATTGAAAAACAAATTAAAGGAAACTCCAGGTGAATAAGATAGGTTTTGACAGTCAGGTTTACCTCCGGGAACAGACCGAAGCCATCAGCCGGCGACTGGCTCTTTTCCCGGAGAAGCTCTACCTCGAGTTCGGCGGGAAAATTCTCAATGATTTTCACGCCGCCCGGGTGCTTCCGGGGTATGACCCGAACATTAAGGTCAAGTTGTTGCAAGAACTTCGCGACCGGCTGGATATCATTCTCTGCATCTACGCCGGTGATATTGAAAGAAGGAAGCAGCGGGCTGATTTCGGCATCACCTACGATGCCGACACCCTGAAGCTGATTGACGACCTGGGGGAGAGAGGGCTGAAAGTAACGGCCGTGGTCATTACCAGGTACGAAGAACAGGCTTCGGCCAAAGTCTTCAAGAACAAGCTGGAGCGCCAGGGAATCAGAGTTTATACCCATCGCTATACCCGGGGTTATCCGACCGATGTTGAGACCATTGTCAGCGAGGAAGGCTACGGGGCTAACCAGTTTATCGAAACCACCAGGCCTCTGGTCATCGTCAGCGGACCGGGACCGGGCAGCGGCAAGCTGGCCACCTGCCTGTCCCAGCTTTACCATGAACACCGGCGGGGGATAAAGGCTGGCTACGCCAAGTTTGAAACCTTTCCCATCTGGGACCTGCCCCTGAAACACCCGGTTAACGTGGCCTATGAGGCGGCCACGGCCGACCTGGGTGATTTTAACCTGGTCGACCCCTTTCACCTCGAAGCCTACAACCAGCGGGCCATAAATTACAACCGTGACGTCGAGGCTTTTCCCCTGCTGAAGCGGATTCTGAGCCGGATTGCCGGCAACGGCTTCATCTATAAATCTCCGACCGACATGGGGGTTAACGTCGTCAGCCGGGGAATAATCAATGATGAGGTGGTCCAGGAAGCTGCCCGGCAGGAAATCATCAGGCGGTATTTCCGTTACCAGTGCGAATATATTTTGGGCTTTACCGAGCAGTCCACGGTGGAGAAAACCGAGCTGTTGATGAAGGAACTCAGCCTCAAGCCCGAGGACCGGCCGGTGGTTCCTCTGGCTCGGGCCGCTGCCTTTGAAGCCCAGAAGAAAGGTAAGGGAAACAACGGCATCTACGTCGGGGCTGCCTTGGAATTGAGAGACGGCCGGATGGTTAAAGGTTACAACTCGCCGCTGATGCATGCTGCTTCCAGCGCCGTGCTCAATGCCCTGAAACAGCTGGCCGGGATTCCTGAGCATATCCACTTGCTGTCGCCCTCGATCCTGGAGCAGGCCGCTTACCTCAAGCAGAACATTTTCGGCGGCAAGGCCCTGAGCCTGGATTTGACCGAGGTCCTGACCTGCCTGGCCATCACCGCTCCCACCAGCCCGGCTACCCAGCTGGCCCTGGACAAGCTGAAGGAACTCAAGGGTTGCGAGATGCACCTAACCCACATGCCGACGCCGGGCGATGAAACCGGGTTGCGCCGGCTGGGCATCAACCTGACCAGCGACCCGGCCTTTGCTTCCAGGAACCTGTTCCTGGGTTGAAATTAGGGGCGGGTATGACCAGGAAGAAAATAATAAGAATGACCGGCAAGAAGCAATTCTTATTACAAGCTATAACCCAACCCTGGAAACACCCGGAGTTATACGAAACTTACCGGAGGAGCGGAACCGGCACCCGGGTTTTATGGCTGCTGGCCGGGCTGGCCCTGGCCTGGGCCCTGACCTCACAGGTCCAGGCTGCCTGTGGCCATTTCCCGGCCGTCCCGGTTATCCTGCCGCTCGGGCTGGAAAATTATTTTTTCTGGCAGGCCCTGCTGGTAGTTCCCTGGATATTGGCCGGCTGGCTGGCAGTCAGCCTGGTGGCCAGAATCATCCTGAACGAGCTGGCCAGGAACCAGGTCAGCTTCAGACAGGTCCTTGTTCTTTACGGGCTGAGTTTTTCCGTTTTCCTGTTCTGGCTCTGGCTGCCGCACCTGCTGACGGCCATCCTCTATCTACTGGGCCTGTCCCAGAAAGAATGGGTGGATTTGCTTTCCCACCCAGGCTGGTTTCAGACCTTGTATATAATTTTCCTGGTGCTGGCTGTGGGCAGCGGCTGGCTGGCCCTGACCACCAGCCTGGTCAAAGCAAAGTGGACCAGGAACCTGGCCAGCGTCCTGGTGGCCAGCCTGAGCTATCTGCTGTGGTTGGTGCTGGTGCTGGTCCTGCTGCGATAAGGAGGGACAATGGAAGTTACAATCAGGCGATTCCGGATAGAAGATTATGACCGGGTGATAGAGTTATGGCAGGCCTGCGGCCTGCCGCTTAAACCCAAAGGCCGCGACAGCCGGGAAGAAATAAGCCGACAGTTACGGCGGCCAGAAATCATATTCCTGGTGGCCGAGGCTGAAGGGCGAGTGATAGGCACCGTCCTGGCCAGCTACGACGGCCGCAAGGGCTGGATTAACCGCCTGGCGGTCGACCCTTCTTTCCGCGGACGGGGGCTGGCCCAGAAGCTGGTCCGGCTGGCTGAACAGGAGCTGGAAAAGGAAGGGCTGCGGATGTTCGCCGCCCTGATCGAGGCAGACAACCTGCCCTCCATCAAGCTGTTCCAGAAGCTGGGCTATGTTCATCACCCGGAAATAAAATACTTCACCCGCAAGCTGTCGCCCGATATCTGACAGATTGTTCATTCTTTACTATTCCTATCGGAATATGGTAATATGCCATATACGGAAAATCAGCCGGGAGGTTTGAGGTGAAAAGTAAGAAACTTTGGGAAGGAATTTACTGGGTAGGGGCCGAAGATTGGGATCGCCGCCTGTTTGATTCACTCATCCCCCTGCCCGATGGCACCAGCTACAATGCTTACCTGGTCCAGGGGCGGGAGAAAACAGTCCTGATCGATGCCGTCGACCCCGGCCAGTTCGACCGGCTGCGGGAACATCTCCAGGAGTTCCCCCGGATCGATTATCTTATTGCCAACCACCTGGAACAGGACCATTCGGGCTTGATTCCCTATGTCCTGGAAAAATATCCCGAAGCCCGGCTGCTGCTGACGCCCAGCGCGGTGGACCTGGCTCTCAGCCATCTTCACCTCGATGACAACAGAATCCAGACGGTGGCTGACGGTGAAACCCTGGACCTGGGCGGCCGGACCATCAGGTTCATTCACTTCCCCTGGGTGCACTGGCCAGAAACGATGCTCAGCTACCTTCAAGAAGACCGGATTCTCTTCAGCTGCGACCTGTTCGGCTCCCACCTGACTTCCACCGAATTTTTCCTCAGGGAAGACCACCTGGCCTGGGAACCGGCCAAGCGTTATTTTGCTGAAATCATGATGCCCTTCAGGAAAATAATCCAGAAGAACCTGAACAAGGTGGAAAGCCTGGAGCTGGCCTACATCGCTCCCAGCCACGGACCGATCTATAGCCGGCCGCAGTTTATCATCGAGGCCTACAAGAAATGGATCGCCGACCAACCGGAAAACCTGGTGGTCATAGCCCACGTGACCATGCACGGTTCCACCCAGAAACTGGTTGCCCGGCTGATTAAAGCCTTGGCCGAGCGGAATATCCAGGTCCAGCCTTTCAACCTGCCGGTGACTGACACCGGAAAACTGGCCATGAGCCTGGTGGATGCCGCGACCATCGTCGTGGCTTCACCCACGGTCTTGACCGGGTTGCATCCCCTGGCGGCCGGAGCCGTTTTCCTGGTTAATGCCCTGCGGCCAAAGGCCCTGCATGCCGGCTTCATCGGTTCCTACGGCTGGAAATCCCGGGCCCTGGAGCAGCTTAAAACCATGCTGGACAGCGTCCGCTTTGAATTTCTGAGCCCGGTTCAGATTAAGGGCGACCCGGACGAGGCAGCTCTGAAGCTGGTGGACAACCTGGCCGAAGAAATCTTACAGAAACACCGGGCAGCCGGGCTGCTCTGACCAGGTCTAAAGTCTTGCTTTTTATATTCTATTCTATTTTATTTTTATTCTATCTGTGGGTCGACCTGCCCGGATTTAATTTTACGGCTGAAATCAAAGACCGCCTCCAGTATTTCCCGGTGGTTAAGTGCCGGCCCGTCCTGGGGTGAATCTATGATGCGGTAATCGAAGAAGGGACAGTTGCCCTCGTACCAGCGCTCGCCGGCCGGACGGCCCAGCTTTTCCCTTTTCTCCTTTTCCAGGTGGTTGAGCAGGCGGCCCAGGCCCCGGAGATTAACG
>JANLGB010000034.1:3862-4443 GCA_024653405.1 Candidatus Saccharicenans sp. | reverse complement strand
CTGGCCCAGGTTGGTCAGCAGGAAGGAAAAACCCTTTCCCAGCGGTGAATTAAAAACATCCCGGCGAGCCCATTCCTTGAGCAGGAAACTCTTGGGGTTCTGCACTACCAGCCCGTCCACCAGTTCCGACCCCTGACCACCCTGACTTCGGGGAAGGTAGATCTGAATAAGCTCAGCTTTCTCCAGGTCCTCCAGGTAATTGAAGTAATCATCTTCTACTCGGTGCATGGCTTTCTCGTAGCGGTCAATGCCCTGGAAAATGGGGCGGTTGGCCACAATGTCCCGGCCCAGGCTGGCCTGTTCGTAGAGCAGTCTCATCATCCTCAGGCCTTCCTGCACCCGCTCCAGGTTAGCTTCTTCTTCCGGTTTCTGGATGTTGACGAACAGGGCCCGGAGCAATCCATAAGGGGTGGCACTCAGCTCGACTTTCTTGGGCAGGGTGGCCGAATCCACCATCCGGGCGTAGTCGGCAATTCTTCTCATGGCTGCATCCACCGTCTTCAGTTCCAGGAGCTTCAGGCTGAGGAAGATGGCGCTGACGGCGTCAAAATCGGGCAGCCGGTGGGTGATGATGGTAATTT
>JANLGB010000034.1:0-3852 GCA_024653405.1 Candidatus Saccharicenans sp. | reverse complement strand
GGTAATTTTTTCTATCGGCTCGGCTAGGTGCCTCAGCACCAGCTGGGGATACTTGACCACCAGCGAGGCGGCACATTCGGCCTCGGCTTCAGGCTGGTGATGGTCGATTATGCCGGGAACGGTTTTCAATCCGACATCCAGGACCAGGGTTGCCGGCTGGGGCTGGAATTCCTGGCCGTAGGGGGCAAATTGAAAAACAACTTCCATCTGTCTTTCTGGCCCGAAGAACCGGAGCCGGGGCGGTCAGGCCCGGCCCATGGTAGTTATTTAGGCCCGGAGAACAGGGTACTGAGTATATTTTCTTCTAGTTCCTCCCCCGGACTGGGATACTTCCTTCTCATCTGTTTCCGGTTAACCTGGTTCAGGCAGGCGCTTATTTCCGAGACCTTGGACAGGGCCGTGACCGTCTGGCCGCTCTCCGAATAAACTTCTATGGTCACGGTATAGGGGATGCCGGTAGCCCGCAAGTTCTGGCTCTCCAGGATTTTCATGATCCTTTCCCTGAGCTTCAGGGCTCCAGTCCGGTTGGTGTTGGGCAGCATGATTATGAATTCATATTCGCCGATTCTGGCCACCAGGTCCACCCGCCGGGTGGTTTTTCTCAGGATAAAGGACAGGTTGCTGACCACTCTTTCCCCGGCTTCCTGACCGAAAGTCTGGATGATTTTTTCGTAGTAATCCACATCAACCCGGAGCAGCGACAGGTCGATACCGTAACGCTCGCAGCGAGCCACTTCCCGCTGGAAATAGTTGACGAAGGCCCGGGTGTTATAGGCTTCGGTCAGGGGGTCGAACTCTTCCAGTTCGCTGATGTGCTTGAACAAAATCATTCTCGCCAACAGCAGCTCACTCATGGTCATCAGACTGAGCAGCAGCTTGAAATCGTCCAGGGTGAACTGCCGTCCGTTCTTCTTGTTAAACAGGGACACCAGGCCAAAAACCTTTTTCTCCTGGCGCAGCGGCACGACCATCAGGCTGTAAACTTCCAGCCCCGGCAGGTGGTCAACTTTGGGGTTGAAGCGGGGGTCGCGGGCACAGTCGGAAATGATGATATTCTGGTTGGTTTCGGCGGCCAACCCGCAGATGCCTTCGCCTCGCCTGATTATTTTATCCTGGAGCTTGTCGGCCTTTTCGCCCACAATCCGGGCATACCTCAGGTCGTGCGAAGCCTGATCCCTGAGGAGAAAAGCTGTTACCTCCGGTCCGAAGAAGTCGTCAATTTTTTTGAGCAGCCGTTCCAGCAGGTCGTCGCTGCTCTTGGCCAGCGACAGGTCCCTGGTGGCTTCAAAAAATCTGGCAGTGGGAAAAACCTGAAGCTGATTGGAACCGGTCCCGCCCTTTAACTCTTCCATTGGCTATATAAATATCAAAATTAACTCTCAATTTCAACTGGCCGTCATCAACCCGAAACGCGGCCGCCCCGGCTGCGATATGGGAAATCTTAAGGCAGCTGACTCCTTCTGACAATACTCGCCGCCTGCCCTCCGGGCTAACCGGAGACCCTTCTGCCGGGGCCGCTGGCTCTCGGCCTGTCCTATTTATTGCTGTCCGGGGCCTGTTTCCAGTCCTCTATTTTAGTCGGAATTTCGGCCAGAAAGTCAGATTTCACCCGGAACAAATAGGGTAGATCCCGGTTCTTGATGATGACCTGCTTTTTCTGGTTGTCTTCCGGACTGATCAGTAACTGAACATCTTTTTGGGCCTGGTCAGCCGGAGCCAGCCTGATTTGGATTTCCAGGGCCGGAGGCTCCAGGCCGTAGTCCTGGAGGCTGGCCGGCCGGTCAATGAATTCATCGGCTTCCAGGTACTCCAGATTTCGCAGGAGCGATTCGATTTTGGCTTCATCAGCCGCTTCTTTCTTAGAGCCTTCTCCGTCCAGGAACCATTTATCCTGCTCCTGGCCTTTTTCCCGGACCTTTTCCCGGAAGGCATTGAGAACCAGGGCCTCTTTTTTCAGGCTGAGCCCCACGGCTTCCCAGGAATTGAAAACGGCCACCTTTTTCTCCCGCAACTCATCAACTTTTTTACCCAGGTCAGTGGCGATCTGGCTTTCGACTTCAATTATCTTCCGGGCCAGAGAAGTGGTGGCTATGACCTTGTTATCCTTGCGGTTTATATAGAAAACAATTTCCTGGCTGTCGGGCAGGCCCAGGCTGACGGTAAATTCGGGCTGGTCCAGCCCGAAAAGCTTTAACCGCTCCCGGTCTTTTTCTTCGGCCAGAAACTCCTTGGCCCTGAGGCCGGACAGGCTATCGAGGAGATTGTCAATCTGGTATTTAGAAGCGAGGGCTTGGAGCGGCTGAACAAAAAACCAGCTGTCGCCCTCGCGTTTTACCTTCCAGGTGCTGTCTTTTGCTTTCAACTCAATCGACTGAACTTTTCCCGTCTCAAACTTCAGGATATCCTTTTTTCTTAGGTCGAAGACTTTTTTATCCAGGGAATACTTGATATAGGATGGCAGCAACACCACCTGGGAACGGTCAGCCCGCCTGGCATAGAGGGCGTTGTCCAGGGGATTTTCCATGCCCACCTGAATCAGCAGCGGTTCGCCCTGTCCCTTTAGCCATAGGCGGACTTCCTTTTTAGGTATCTCGTAGGCGGCCAGGTCAGTCGCCTGTTCTTCTACCACCCGGTCTATTCTCAGGCTGGCGAAGTTTTCGGCCAGGCTGTTGGCCTCGTAGTCGTCGGCTTCAGCTTCCAGCGGTTCTATCAGTTGCCAGCCGCCCTGGTCTTTCTTTTTAAGGGTGATGACCGAGCCGTCTTCCTTTTTCAGGCTGAGCTTTTCCACCTCGTCCGCCTTAAAGTCGGTCAGCTTTTCGGCCGCCTCTTTTTTCTCCTGGACCTTTTCCGAGCGGTGTTCCACCAGGATGACCACGGCCAGGAGCACCAGGAAAATTGCCAGCAGGATGAGAGTCGTCCGGAATTTCATAAGGCCCTCCTTCTGATCCAGATGGACAGGCCGGCCACCAGCACCGCCAGCGGCAGGAGGATGACCGACAGCCACATCAGGAAGCGGCCCTGGCTGGGAGTCAGGTTGATGGAACGGGGTGAGCGGGTTCGGGGCTGGATGGAAATCAGGTCGGACTCTTCGGTCAGCCAGTTAACCGTGTTCAGGAAGAAGTTGCCGTTGCCCGAAAGGTTATAATACTTGTTGGTGATAAAATCGGAATCTCCGAAGACAGCCAGCCTGGCTTCCTGAGTGACAGTGGAGGTGTCATCTTTTTTCTCTTCGCCGGCCGGCTGATCCTTGCCCTCAGCCTGAACCTTATTTTCTTCTGGCTTTTTTTCTGCGGCCGGTTCTTTGAGCTCCATTTTCTTACTTCCGGCCACGGCCAGGGATATCGGTCCCGGTCGGTCCTTTCCCTGGTCGAAGGTCACCTCAGCCTTGTCCAGTTGCCTTTCAGACCAGGAGTTGGCACTGGTGCGGGCCAGGGTGTTGAGGCTCAGGCCCTCCGGCTTGGTGTCGGAGATTTCAACCGACCGGGCCAGCGGGAAGAAAGTGGCATAACGGAAATTCTTGGTAATGTCATGGCTCTGGTACTCGGTGACTACCGGCATAAAGTAATCGCCTCCCAGCAGCCGGGAGACGGTATCCACCACCAGGTCGTTCTCCAGTTTTATCCCGTAATCGGCCAGCAAGGTTTCCAGTCCGGAAGAAGTTTCCGGGTCGACCAGGAACAGAACCCGGCCGCCCGTTTCCAGGAAATTCTTGATGGTCTGAAACTCGTTGGGCAGCAGCCCCTTCCTGGGGCCAGGGATGACCAGCAGGGCACAATCGGCCGGGAAATTGTCCGACAGGGCCAGGGTCAATTTCTTAACCTCATAACCGATCTTTTCCAGCTCAGTTTTGGC
>JANLGB010000349.1:474-702 GCA_024653405.1 Candidatus Saccharicenans sp. | reverse complement strand
GACCTGAAATTACCGGCCTGGCCGCGGCCGCGCCATTTCTGTTTGAGGTGCTTGGTTTCCTGGACACCGGCGGTGAAATTCCGCGGCCCGGGCAGGCCCTGAAACCGGTCCTGGTCTGTGCCGATTCCGGCTACCTGGCTGGTGAGCTCTGCCCGAAGAAGACCACCTGGCTGCCGGCAGAAAGTCACTTTGACCGGGGCTGTGGCTTTCACCAGCTGGTCCATCTTG
>JANLGB010000349.1:0-446 GCA_024653405.1 Candidatus Saccharicenans sp. | reverse complement strand
ACTGGACGGCCAGCCGGGCGAGGTGGTCCTGGAAGCAGTTCACCGCCAGGAAGGGGCAGTTATTCACTGGCACCTGGATGAAGACTACCTGACCAGCACCAGGCATTTTCACCGGGTGAGTGTCAACCCGGTTCCGGGCGAGCATGTCCTGGTACTGGTGGACGGCGAAGGTCGGCGCCTGGTCCGGCGCTTTACGGTTATCGGCCGCGCTGAGCCGGGGAGGTCCGGGTCAGCAGGTGGCAACATACGCAATTGAAGCATTCACATTGTCCTTTTAAAATAGCTGAAATTTGATAGAATTTCCGGCATGGCCGGTAATATTGACGACGAGCGAAAAGAGGCCGGCCAGGAAAATTCAGAGGCTGGTATTGACCATGGCAGAAAAAGAAAAGGCGACCCGGTTAAAAACCTGGCTGGTGGCAGGGCCCAGGGCCGGGCTGCCACCA
>JANLGB010000348.1 GCA_024653405.1 Candidatus Saccharicenans sp. | reverse complement strand
AAGACCCGCCGCGGGCTGCTGGCCTGCGGCGGGTCTTTTTCAAGCTGTTAAAAAAGATTTTTTCCCAGTCCTGATGGAAGGAATAGGCCAGCTCCAGGAAGGCTTCTTCGGGCAACACCCCTTCGTTGAGGGCCCAGGTATCGTTGGCTTCTCCCAGGGTAACGTAGCTGCCGAATAGTTTGGCCAGGTAGGGGGCATAGATGAACGGATGGGAGATGGGCAGGGCCGGCTTCTCCGGGTCGATGTTCAATGGCGTAACGTAAAGTTCGAAATGGGGCTTGAGGCTTAACAGATAAAAGCGGGCGATGCCCCGGATTTTCATCCCGAGTCCGGCCGGGAAGGTGAGCTTGATCCAGGGAGAGAAGACTCCTTTTTTGATCAGGAATCGCTGGCCGGAAACTTCCACCGTGGCCGAGTCCTGCTCCGGGTGGAGGCTGATGGTCAGGGGCAGACGGATTTCCTCCGGTTTTTTCAACAGGGAATTTTCCGGGCCGCGGAGATAGGTCAGAACTTTCTGGTCTTTCACCTCCACCAGCTGGCTCTCGCCACCTTCTTTTCTGGCAATCCTTTCTGGATTACTGGTGTAAAAGAGGAAGGTGCCCTGGCTGCCCTTGAGGTCAGGCAGGCACATGCCCGACAACAGGTGGCCGGCAAATTTTTCCGGAGGGAAGGTGATAGGCACCCGCAGGACGGTAGAAAAAAT
>JANLGB010000347.1 GCA_024653405.1 Candidatus Saccharicenans sp. | reverse complement strand
CCGTTGGCAACGGCCTGCATCTCCTCGCCGAATACTTCCAGAGCGACCTGGCGACCGGAGCTCTGGCCGCGGCCACTTTCCGCCCCTTCCGCACTCGCTTTCTGGCCGCCTCGGCTTCCTACCCACTCAGCTTTCTCGACCAGCTCTCGGCCATCTTTTTCTATGACACTCAGAGCCGCGACCTTTATAGCTTCCTCCGCTGGCAGCGCACCTATGACCGCTGGTCGCTCCACTTGATGGCCTTCTGGAATCCGACGGAATTCCGCATTTTCACCTCGCCGACCGCCGGCCAGGCCAACCTGTTCGCCGGCAAAGGCCTCCAGCTCCTCCTCCTATACAACTTTTAAACGGGGGACACAATACTCATACCCCAATTTCCGGTAAGGTCCCGTAGCCCACAGGTCGCCGAGGCGCCGGTAGATTCTTACTTTATGTTTTTGGCGAGGCTGCTTGACCGGATAAAAGAAGGAAAAAAGGCATGAAACACAGAAAGGAAATAAGAAACCCAGCCCCACTCCCAGACCTGGCACCCATAAGAACGGGGAAGATAATCGCCTTCCCTTTTTCTGCTCGAATGCCCGGCGATGATGGACAATTGACATGACAACATATAAACAAACGGAGAAAGCCATAAAGAACAGACAGACAGCCAGCAACAGGGTCAAGCCCCTTCTTTAGGCCAGGGATGGGTTGAAGTAATAATATAAAATCGGGAAATGAGTATTGTGTCCCCCGT
>JANLGB010000346.1 GCA_024653405.1 Candidatus Saccharicenans sp. | reverse complement strand
ACCCCCGCGACACGGTCAAGCTCTGGCTGGAGAGCCTGCCCGAGCAGATGGCCAAGGTCAAAAACTGGAAGTACCCGGAAAACCTGGACCAGCTTGACGAAAAGGGCAAACAGTCGGTGGAACGCTACCGCCGCATCTTCCCCAAGGACTTTACAGTCAGCAAGGACAACTTTCCCCTACCCTTCCCCATCCTGGTTGACGCCGACCACCAGGTTTCCTCGGGGCTGGGACTATTTACCACTTCCTGGGGGGGGGGCCAGGTGGAACAGAACATTCCGGGTGTCTACCTGATTGACGAGCAGGGCATACTGCGCTTCAAGTACATCAGCCAGAATACGGTTGACCGGCCGGAATACGAATACCTGCTCAAAATCCTCGTTATGATCAGGCAGAAAAAGCTGTGAGGCCTGGCCGGACCTCAATCCGGGCTGGTCCGGGCGGCGTAATTAAATTCTTTGAGCTTCTGAATTATATCGATAAGAATGTCTTCTTTCCCCAGTTTAAGGATGTCCTCCGGCTTGATTTTCGGCATAAAGGGCCTGTCCCTTTCCTCGAGCTGAGACTTCTTGTGCTTCCGGCCGGCGGTTTTCAGCACCAGCTTGAGTTCCAGCGAGTTCGGCGGCAGCAGGATGGTGTAATGGAAGTTGTCAATCTTGCTGTCCGGAAAATTTATCTGGATATGGATGGAGCTTTTCTTGCGGCGGTCATACCTGACCTTGATACCCCTGGGTTCAAG
>JANLGB010000345.1 GCA_024653405.1 Candidatus Saccharicenans sp. | reverse complement strand
ACTGGAAAAATGGGCCGGCCCGCGTGCCAGCAGCAAGGGCGACAATCTGCTTTGTTCAATTGCCGGGGCAGAGCTTTTTGCTGCCCCGATTGAAAATATACCTATAGAAAATGACATAAAATCAGGTGAGTCCAACCCGCAAAGGCTGTCAAAATCCAGGGAGTTGCCGAAGTTCGTCTGGGTTAAAAGGCCGGCCAGGAAATGGGAAAAAGAGACCAGGCTGACAAAACTTAAACCGTTTGAGCTGCCCCAGTTCGTTCCCAACAAGAAGGTGGCCCAGCCCGGGAATACCGGCAAGCAAAGGCTGGGTCAATCAGGCAGAAAGTCCGGTTCCGATCAGGGCCGGCAGGCGGCTGAAAATACCCGCAAGATGATCAACTGGTTTTCCAGGGGAACTTCGGCCGGGTCGTTTGTGGCCGGGAAAGTCCTGGGCACCGCCACGCCCTATGGAATACCCAAGGCTGTGGCCGGATACACCATCGGTCGAACCGTTGGGCTGTGGGGAGAATGCATAGATGCTATTTCCATGGACCCGCCGCGAAGCGATTACACCGTCCTGGCCAGGCCTGAGCCGGGAACTTTTATGCCGGTACGGGCCGAGGGCGGAGTTACCAGGGCCAGGGCCGAGGCCATAAATGCCCTGCTGGCCGCCTCCGTGGATCTAACGGCTAAAATTCGAGCAGCCCGATTTTCTGTTGAGCGTTACTCTGGAGCGATGCAGGCCGGCGATGAAGAATGGG
>JANLGB010000344.1 GCA_024653405.1 Candidatus Saccharicenans sp. | reverse complement strand
TGGCGGAGTGCTGATAATCCTGGCCGTGGTCAACAGTCTTTCCTACTACATAATCGATACCCAGTTTCCCCAGCGGCTGAGCGCCTGGCTGGGCGCGGCCATCACTTCCCGTTACCTCTTCCTCCTCTTGCTGAACCTGGCCCTGTTGCTGGTGGGCTGTTTCATGGACATCTATTCGGCCATCCTGGTGGTCGTGCCCCTGATTGTTCCCCTGGCCGGAGTCTTCAACATCCATCCTGTTCACCTGGGGGTGATTTTCCTGGCCAACCTGGAACTGGGTTACCTGACCCCGCCGGTCGGGCTTAACCTGTTCCTGGCATCCTACCGTTTCCAAGAACCGATGGGCCGGGTTTACCGAGACGTTCTTGGCTTCATACTTCTGCGACTGTTGGCCGTGCTACTCATTACCTATGTGCCATTCCTGGCCACGGCTTTGCTCTGAGCCACAGTTCACATTGCCCACTATTGTCTTAAACTTCATCTTTTTTCTGGCTGCCTGGTGGGCCAGTCTTTTACGGCCGGTTCAGTCCTGACCACCAAGGCCCTAACTAAACTCAGTATGAAAGGGCCAACCCTTAGAAATTTTGTCTGAGGCCCGGGCTTATCTTTTTCGGCTAATGGGTGCAGACTGAAAAACCAGACAAAGAATAATATTCACCGAACCGGCTACCGTCCCGACCTCATCGTTGCCTGCTGAAATCAAGGCAGCAGGGAACAGCCAGGAGTCATCCGGCCCGGGGGGCCGGAGTCAGCTCCTGGCAGGCCTGAGGGCCGGACCGCTGTTTTTGTCCTTGGCTAGGAGATGGTATCCAGGTT
>JANLGB010000343.1 GCA_024653405.1 Candidatus Saccharicenans sp. | reverse complement strand
TTTCCAGGGCAGAATATCCAGATAAATAATAGTCATCCGTTGAAGGGCAGGCGCAGACTTATCCAGTCCCGAGCAAATCATTTGACAGTCTCCATGACAAAGACAGAAAATAGGCACCTGGCCGGAACAAAATCCGCAGGAAAACAAGCCGTGTCCATTATTCTTTCTCTGGTGACGGGTTATCTTCTTGGTTCTATTTCTCCCTCTTATATCCTGGGCCGGCTGCTGAAGGGCATCGATATCAGGCAACACAGCGACCATAATGCCGGTACCGTAAATACTTACCGGATTC
This sequence comes from Candidatus Saccharicenans sp., assembly GCA_024653405.1. GTDB lineage: Bacteria > Acidobacteriota > Aminicenantia > Aminicenantales > Saccharicenantaceae > Saccharicenans. The sequence continues at coordinate 561 of JANLGB010000343.1, read as the reverse complement.
TGGGACTCTGGCCGGCAGTAATCACGGCTGTCTTTGACCTTTTCAAAGGACTGCTGGCCATGTACCTGAGCTGGAAGGCCGGGGGCTCGGCCCTGACGGCCATCGGAGCTATCGCCCTTTTCTTCCTGGTCCTGGACCTGGCCCGGCTGGTTTCAGCCCGGGTTAACATTTTCTTCTTCCAGAAGATAAAAAGGTTCTACCGCTTAAGTGAACAGAAAAAGTTCTCTTCCATCACCATTTTTCTTTTTGCCCTGTTTCTGACCATCCTGATTTTTGAGAAAAACCTGGCTATCCTGGCGGCCAGTTTTCTCACCATTGGTGACTTCTTCAGCAAGATTTTCGGGGTGGCTTTTGGCCGGCTCCGGATTTTCAACAAACCCTGGAAGGAAGCCTGGCTCATTTCAATGCCTGCCTGATGGCCGGCTATATCCTGGGCCATTATCTGGCTGTGCCCCTGCCCGTATATCTGTCCGGAGCGGCCGCGGCCAGCCTGTTCGAGCTTCTGCCGCTCGGAGTGGATGACAACTTCAGTGTCTCCCTGCTCAGCGCTTCGGTCATGTC
>JANLGB010000342.1 GCA_024653405.1 Candidatus Saccharicenans sp. | reverse complement strand
CAAAAAACCGAAATCTGGATTCCCTGCGTGAAGAGATAAGCGGAAAAAGCCGGGACTGTCCGGCGAATTTTATTAAACAGTAAGATTCTGACATATCTGATATTATAGATTTGTCCAATCCTTGCCTTTCGAACAAATCCCGGGCATCAAAACAATCAGGATGTTTCTGTCCAGCTCCTATCCAGAATATTACCGGCCCGGGACTTTAATCCGCTTCTGCCCATAGCAGGCCTTGACGCATATTCCACAGATGTACTGCCCCACCAGGCCCCTGTCCCGGAATTCTTTCAGCTTGGCAAAACAGGCCAGGTGGTCAAACTGACCGGGCTCGTCTCTAATGGCGCTGGCCGGACAGACCGGCTGGCAACGATGACAGTCGCCGCAACCGAAGGGCAGTGGCGAATCGGTTTTCAAGGGAAGATCGGTCAGAACGGTCACCAGGCGGAAGCGCGCCCCGAGGACAGGGTTGACCAGAAGGTTATTTCTGCCGAGCCAACCCAGTCCGGCTAACTGACCTATCTTTTTGTGAGGCAGGTGGGCTTTTTGATTCTTCCAGTCGGTCACTTGGGAAGCGGCTACGGGCAGGGCCAGATAGCCTCGGGAGTTAATCAGGGCCGAAAGCTCCAGGGCAGCCCGGTCAAGAAAGACATTGAGCTGGCGGTAGTGATGGAAATACAGGGGAGTTGGCGTTTCCTTAATATCCTCAAGGACCGAAAGCAGAATTTCCTTTCCAAGGGAAATGGCATAATCATAGCGGTCGGCCAGGCCCGGAGAGAAAGAAAAGGTTGAGCGGACTTCTCTGATATCAGCCACACCAAAAAGGTCAAGCCCGAGCTCTTCCAAGCAGAATTTTTTCAAATTTTCATAATCGAGAACTTCAGGGGCTCTGGCCATGGCTTCTCCATTTTATTGCCCCCGGGGCCGGAAGTCAAAACCAGTCTTTCCGGCCGAAGATTTCAGACTGTCACAAAGAAGCGAGATTAA
>JANLGB010000341.1 GCA_024653405.1 Candidatus Saccharicenans sp. | reverse complement strand
CTTCCTTCAGCACGGCCGAAACGCCAAAGACGATCACTGCCAGCTGGCTGAAGCCCATGCCCTGGCGCTGGATTATTTTGAACGTCGATTCATAGAGAAAACTCAGACCGACCACGGCCAGCAGCGTGCCGATGATGATGGAGGCTATCGACTCGGACCGGCCATGCCCGAATGCATGACGGCTGTCAGCCGGCCGGGAAGCCATCCAAAAGCCGACCACCACAATGACCGAAGTCAGGCAGTCAGACAGAGTGTGCCAGGCATCGGCCACCATGGCCACCGAATTAACCTGGCGGCCAACAATGAACTTGAGCAGGAAAAGCAGCAGGTTGATGAAAATGGACAGGTAGCCTTCCAGGTAGCCCCATTTCTTTTTCTGCGAAAAATTAATGGTCATCTTCTTCCTGAAGCCTCATTATAAAAAAAATCCTCTTTACTCAAAATAAAAACGACCTGATTGGTCCGGGCTTCAGCCCGCTGGGTCCAGTAACTTAAATGGTTGTTTCGACCTTTTGCATCGGCTGGCCGCAGCAAACCAGCATATGCTCTTCAGCACAACCGCACTTGCGGTCCACGATCAAACGGTAACCGCAGACCTGGCACTCGAGAGCCGTTACCGGTCTGTGGGGCGCCGCTACTTCCTTTTTTACCACCCTTTTCACCGCCTTCTTCACTGGTTTCTTTTTGACCACTTTTTTGACCGGCTTTCTGGCGGCCGCTTTAGCCTTTTTCTTTTGAGCCATCCTACCCTCCTTTTATGTTAAAGATAGTTTATTAACCACCCAGATTTTTGAACCTTTCTAATTTTAATAATTATTCCTGATTCTTGTCAAAAGGCAAATCTCTGGACAGGGGTTTGTCCTGGAGCCCGCTTTTATGGTATAAGGGGATGTCAAGGAGGAACTGATGAGAAACAAAACATGGCGCTTCTGGCTGACCCTGGTTTTGCTGCTGGCGGTAAACCTGGGCCTTAACCTTAACCTTCTGTCCCAGACCACCCAGCAGGACAGG
>JANLGB010000340.1 GCA_024653405.1 Candidatus Saccharicenans sp. | reverse complement strand
GCTGCCGCAGGATAAAAAGTTTATCGCCGTCGGGCATCAGGTGGAATATGACACAGAACGCCGGTTATGGTTCTGCGACCTGGAGCTTGACTCAGGCCAGGCTTACTTTCCATTCATCCGGCTAGCCCTGGCCAGGTTCCAGCCCGATTCGGTGCCCGGCGCTCACCTGTCCCAGGTGGTAGTGGCCAATTTCGCCCAGATTCTGCCCGAAAGAAACCTGGCCGTGACCTTCAATCCTTCCAATCTCAAGGAAATAACGGTCAGCCTGTCAGGTGTTTCCTATATCCAGGGTTATGCCGGCAGCGGTCCGGGTGAGGTGGAAGTGGCCCTGGAGACCAAGAAGCTCAATCTGCCTGACGAACTGGGCTGGGAACCGGTAAAAGATGCGGTTATCACCCTGAAGCCGCAAAGGGCGGGAGCAACGGAAGCTGGCTCCTTCACCTGGCAGGGCAAACTCAATCTGCCAAAGGGCATAAAGCTTCAGGACTATAGAATCGCCGTCCGGGAATACGAATTATTTGACACAGATGCAGTGGGCCAGGCTGCCCGCACCGTAGCGGCTGTGACCCACAAAAAGTACAAGCGCCTGGTCTATGCTGAAACCATCAAGCTGCTCGACCTGTAACTAAGACAAAAAGAGGAATATTACAGAAAACTCGTCGCCTTTGAATTCTTAAAAGAAGGGTAAGTGCGGGATTATTTGTTCATGAGTTTTCCGGAGAACCAGTCGGCCAAGCCAGTTAACTGAAATCAAGACCCATCATTTCAGCCTGGACAATTTTTCTTCGGTTCCTGGATTTGATGGATTTGTTCCGGATAATCTCATTTGATAAAGCCAAGAGAATACTTCCCCATCATCTCCAAGCCGGGATCTCACCTCAGATAAACCTGTTTAGCCCTGATGGCCGCCGACCGGTGGTCAATGATCGGCGGATGGTAGTCCGGCAGTTCCAAAGCCTGAATCTGCTGGCAGGATGCCATTTTTAATTCGGGAACATATTTTTTTATATAGCGACATTCCGGGTCGTATTTC
>JANLGB010000033.1 GCA_024653405.1 Candidatus Saccharicenans sp. | reverse complement strand
CGCTCGAGGAAGTGGAGCTGGCCAGGGAGCTCGAAAGTTCGGCCATTCCTCCCTGGAGGTATCCCCAGAAAATGCTAAAGGCGGCCCTCTGGTCCAGCCACCAGCCGTCGGTCTACCCGGTTTTCCTTACCAATTACGGCTGCGGTCCCGATGCTTTCTGTCTCAAACAGCTCAAGCGCCTGCTGCCCAGAACCCCCCACCTGGTGCTGGAATTCGATGAACACCGAGGCGAAGCCGGGCTGATCACCAGGCTGGAAGCCTTTGCCGACGAGGTCAGCCAGCACCGGGCCGCGAGCCGGACTGCGGTCAGACTGAAGAGGGTCGAAAACCCGGAAGCCTGGCCCCCAGAAGAACTTAAGGAAATCCCTCTCGTCCTGCCCTACTTTGCCGACCATGCCTGGGCTTTTGCCGGGGCCTTGAAAAAATCAGGCCTGAAGGCCGAAGTCCTACCGCCGCCCGACGAGCACAGTCTGAAACTTGGAGAAAGCTATTCTTCGGGCAAGGAATGTCACGCCTATTCCTTTCTGCTGGGAGACCTGCTGAAGCTGGCCACAGACAGAAAACCGGAAGAGCGGTTGATTTTCTTTTTTCCCGGCGCCCGTTATTCCTGCCTCCTGCAACAGTACGGCCCGGCCATGCGCCAGTTGCTGCAGGAATTGGGCCAGGACCGGATTCTGCTGCTGACGCCGACCCTGGATTATTTCTGGAAATTAATCGGTTTTGATGGCCTGAAAAGCTTATACCAGGGCCTGGTGGCCGTGGACAATCTGGTCAGAATCGCCTGCCAGTTAAGACCTTATGAGGTCAACCGGGGTGAAGTCGACCAGGCCCTCCAGGAAGGCTTGAGACTGATCGAGGAAGGCCTGGCCAGCGAGTCCCTGGCCGGAGCCCTGGCTAAAATCAAGACCCGCTTTAGCCAGATCAAGGTCAGGCCGGAAGATAGACCGGTAATTGGCATTGCCGGCGATATTTATACCCGTCAGAATTCCTTCGCCAATAACCGCCTCTTTGAGCAGCTGGAAGAACTCGGAGCCGAAGTCTGGCCCTCGCCCTTCCTGGTGGATGAAATTGATTTTACTTTCAGTCGCGGCTTTTACGAAAAACTGGCGAAAGGCGATTTGCTGGAAACGGTCAAGTACGCTGGTCTCAACCTGGTCCGGGAAGTCAATCTGGCCCAGGTCAGGAAAAAACTGGAATTTTCCGACCTTAAATTGAAAGAGCCGCGCTTTGAAGAATTGCTCCGCTCCAGCCTGACCTATCTTAACTACAATAATAACCAAACTCTTTTTCTCAACGTGGCCAGAATTATTGATTTTGCTCGCAAGGGAGCCGACGGCATCATCAATGTCATCTGCTTCAACTGCATGCTGGGAACCACAGCGGCCGCCATTTCCCGGAGGATTCAGAAAGATTTTGGAGATATTCCCCTGCCGACACTGATTTACGGCGAAACCGAAACGGTGAGCACCCGGAGCCGGCTGGAAGCTTTCATGGAACAGGTTAAGACCCGGCACAGAAAAAAGCAATTAGCGGTTTCCTGAATCTCTTCCCAGACTTTAATTCTCTGGCAAGTCTTAAATTGAGGTCAGGACCACGGCAATTATTCCCGTCAGGAAAACACCATCAAAAGTTCCAGCCCCTCCTATTGAAGCTACCGGAGCTCCCAAATCAGCAATCTTCTTGAGGTTGAGCAGATCGGCTCCGATCAGGGTCCCCAGCGTGCCAGAGACATAAGCCAGCACCGGCGCCGCCTGCAGGCCAAAGGGAGATACAGCAGACAGCAGCAAAGACACCAGGGCCGCCACCAGGGGCGGAAAAAGAGCCGGGGTAGCGATGCCCAAACCCCTGATCGGTCGGGCCACCCTGTTCACCAGTACCGTGACCGCGGCCGTGGCCAGGATAAAAAGCAATATCAGGGAGGGCCAGTGCCAGATTAAATACAGGCTCAGCAGACCCGGGATTACGGCCCCGCCCAAGTTGACCGCCAGAATTGTCCCTTGTCTGTTGGCCGCGGTCGGGATGCGGAATCTCCAGCCGAAAAATTCTACCACCTGCTCCGCGAGCAGGTTTTCGCTTCGGATTTGCTTTAGCGGAATGTTGACACTGCTGCCGACCAGACTCAGCAGCAACAGAGCAAAGACCAGGTCGGGCGGCAGGCCCAGTCTCTGGAAAGCCAGGGAAATTAATCCTATTTTGAGAAAAAAGAACAGCCCTCCAAGGAGGAAAAAATAGAAAATGAGAAACAGCAGGATGACCGGTAGAAAAAACATCTGGCCCCCTTAAGGCTGTTATTTCTTCAGCATCGGAATCTTAATTTTATTTTTCCGGGCGCAGGCTATGGCTTCTTCATAACCGGCATCGGCATGTCGGACCACGCCCAGGCCGGGGTCGACCGTTAGCACCCGTTCCAGGCGCCTGGCCATGTCCCGGCTGCCATCGGCCACGATTACCATGCCGGCATGGATGGACAGACCAATACCGACTCCTCCCCCGTGGTGGACTGATACCCAGGAAGCCCCGCAAACGGCATTGAGCAGGGCATTCAGGATCGGCCAGTCGGCAATGGCATCAGAACCATCTTTCATTTTCTCGGTTTCCCGGTTGGGAGAAGCCACCGAACCGGTATCCAGGTGATCCCGGCCGATCACTATGGGGGCACTGATTTTTCCTTTTTTAACCAAGGTATTAATAACCTGGCCAAACCTGGCCCTCTCTCCATAACCCAGCCAGCAAATCCTGGCCGGCAGTCCCTGGAACTTAACCTGCTTCTGGGCCTTCCTGATCCAGCGGGCCAGGGCTTCATCTTCGGGAAAAGTCTTGAGCACCGCTTCATCGGTTACGTAAATATCCTGAGGTTTCCCGGACAGGGCCGCCCAGCGGAAAGGTCCCTTGCCCAGGCAGAATAACGGCCTGATGTATTCCTGGACAAAACCGGGAATATCGAAAGCGTTGGTCACTCCGGCTTTCTGGGCCTGGCCGCGGATATTGTTGCCATAATCAAAGGTCTTGGCTCCTCGCTTCTGCAGTTCCAGCATGGCTTCAACCTGAGCGGCCATCGATTCGTAGGCCAAGGCAATGTATTTTTGCGGGTCTTTTTTCCTAAGCTCCAGAGCTTCTTCGTATGGCAGTCCCCGTGGCACGTAGCCGTTGAGCTCATCATGGGCCGAGGTCTGGTCGGTGAGAACATCGGGAGTCAGGCCCCGACGGACTAGCTCGGGTAGGACATCGGCGGCATTGCCCAGCAGGGCAATCGACAGCGGCTGACCCTTTTTCCGGGCTTCGTCGGCCAGTTTCAAAGCCTCATCCAGACTGGTGGTCATGGTGTCAACATATCTCGTCGCCAGCCGGCGCTTGATCCGCTCGGGGTCAACTTCGACCACGATGGCCACGCCGTCATTCATGGTCACGGCCAGGGGCTGGGCTCCTCCCATACCGCCCAGGCCGGCAGTCACCACCAACTTACCCTTAAGGGTCCCGCCAAAATGTTTTTTGGCCACCGTGGCCAGGGTTTCGTAAGTCCCCTGAAGAATTCCCTGGGTGCCGATATAAATCCAGCTGCCGGCAGTCATCTGGCCGTACATGGTCAGGCCCAGAGCTTCCAGCCGGCGGAACTCATCCCAGGTAGCCCATTTCGGAACAATCATGGCATTAGAAATAAGAACCCTGGGAGCCTCGGCCTGAGTCTTGAAAATACCCACCGGTTTACCAGATTGCACCAGCAGGGTCTCGTCGTTTTCCAGTCTTTTCAGGCTGCTGACTATCGCCCGGAAGCAGTCCCTGTTGCGGGCAGCTTTTCCAGTTCCGCCGTAGACGATGAGCTCCTGGGGTTTTTCAGCCACCTCCGGGTCCAGGTTATTCATCAACATCCGCAGTGCACCTTCCTGGGACCAGCCCTTGGTCTGAAGCCTGGTTCCCCGGGGTGCTCTAACCGGTTTATAAGCAGTGGGCTGGCTTTTTTTCATTCTTTATCCCTCCTTAATTTCTTCAATTTTCCTGATTTCTTCTAATTTCTCCATGCGGGCCAGGGTTTTTTCCCGGCCGACCAGCTCCAGCACTTCAAAAAGACCGGGGCTGACGGCCCGGCCGAGGACCAGCACCCGCAGGGCATGAATCAGAGTGGCGGCCTTTATCCCTTCTCTTTCGGCTCTTTCGCGGAGAACTCGTTCTATTTCCTGAGCAGAAAAATTTTCCAGTCGCCGGAAATCATCCGCCAGCAGCGCTAGCCAGCGGTCCAGCTCGCTATTAAGAAGGTGTTTATGGACGGCTTCACGGTCATAGGTAAAGCTATCGGAGAGAAAAGGAACCACCATGGCCCTGAGGTCAGCCAGCGTCCGGCTGCGGCTGCGAGTCAGATTAATCACTTTCTCCAACCATTCTTTCCTGCTGGTCATCAGCTCTTCCGTCCACACCCCCGCCCTTTCCAGCCAGGGGCGAAGATGGGACAGGAGTTCGGCAGTCGGCATTTCATTGATCAACCGGCTGTTCAACCATTCCAGCTTGTTGAGGTCAAAGACCGGGCTGCCCTTGCTGATCCGATCCAGGGAAAACTCCCGGACCATTTCTTCAATGGTATAGATTTTTTCCTCCGGGCCTGGAGACCAGCTCAACTGGGCCATGAAATTGAAAAAGGCCAGCGGCAAGTAGCCCTTGTCCCGGAAATTGAGGACCGAGGTATCACCGTGTCTCTTGCTCAATTTTTTTCGGTCGGGTCCGAGAATCAGCGGCAGGTGGCCAAACTGCGGCACCGGCTGGCCGAAGGCCCGGTAGAGAAGGATCTGCTTGGGGGTGTTGGAAATATGGTCATCACCGCGGATGACATGGGTAATTCGAGTATCGATATCATCAACCACGACCGATAGATGGTAGGTAGGGAAACCATCACCGCGTAACAGCACGAAATCTTCCAGGTTCTTATTCTCCACCGAAATGGGACCGTGGACCAGGTCCTCGAATTCGGTTACGCCTTCCGGAACGAGAAAACGTATGGCCGCCGGCTGCCCCTGTTCCCGCCGGCTCCGCCTTTCTTCTTCTGACAGGTTCAGGCAGCGCCGGTCATACTTCCAGTGTTCACCCCTGGTCTGGGATTCCTGCCGGCGTCTTTCAATCTCTTCGGGCGAACAGAAGCAATAGTAAGCCAGGCCCTTATCCACCAGGGACCGGGCCGCCTGGCGGTAGACCTCAAACCGCTGCGACTGGTAGATGGGTCCTTCATCCCAGTCCAGTCCCACCCAGCGCAGGGCTTCCAGAATCGACCGGCTCATTTCTTCTGAAGACCTGGCCACATCAGTATCCTCAATCCTGAGGACAAAAGTTCCAAAATGGTGACGAGCAAAAAGCCAGTTGAACAGGGCGGTTCTCAGGGCCCCGACATGGAGATGCCCGGTCGGGCTGGGAGCAAATCTGACTCGGGCCATGTTCTGCTTTCGCTATTTATGGGCTTAATTCCAGGTAAAAATATACCACAGCCGCCCCCGATATTCAAAAAGGCTGGCCCCGCCCCGATGGCAGCCTTTAGCTCCTCTAAAATGTACTGGAAAAAACCTGAAAAAAATTTGTTGACTGAGCTCTATGAATTAAGTAAATTATCCCTGAAGAAGCTAAGCCAAGGTTTTTGGAGGGCAAGGGAAAAGTATTCCCGGACTTCAATGACTCAGATAAATATTCTCGTTTGAAGGTGGTTAGGCTCTGCGAAAAAGAATACCTGCCGGTGGTGGCTAATTCTTTTGAAGAAATACCCCCCATCCTTCAGAATTATGACTGCTGGGCTATGATCGTAGAGGCCAGCCTGGCTGCTTACGACCGCTGGAAAGACCTGATCTCCCCCGACTGCTCGGTCATCATCCTGGGCCGGGAGGAAACTGAAATCTACCAGAATCTGCTGACCTGGCCGGCGCATTATCACCTGGAATATGTGCTGGAGACTGAGACTCAGCCGCTGGAACCTGTCCTGAGTCAGATCCTGAAGGTGGCCATCCATCACAGCCGAATTAAGCGGGAATGGAGGCAACTGCAACAGACCGTTTCCTTGAACTCGGCCAGCGTCCGAGAAGTTTTCCAAGAGATTGCCGAGATCAAGCGGCTGATCAACGAACATTATCTGCGGGAGCTGGAACGAAGAATCACCCTGGAGGCCCGCTATGTCTGGTCCCAGCGGGAGAGATGGAAAATAGAAAACATCATCAGAAAAACTTATTCGGCCAACGATGTCAGTAGCCTGCTGGGCGTGGTGCCCGATATTAAGGACCTGATGCAGGCTCAGGGCCTGACCATTTATCTCATCGAGGAAAGCGAGACTCTGGGGCGACACCTCAAGCCGATTATCTGGGATGATACCTTTATCACCCATCCCGAAACTTTCAAATACGTGGCCCGTCTGGATGCCCCGGATTTTGCCGCGGCCGTGGCCCGGCATGGCCAGGAGATAAATATTGCCGACCTGACCTACGACAAGCGGTTTTCCCTACGCTACCAGCATAACCTGAAAACTCCCTTGAAGAGCATCCTGGCCGCGCCGATAGTTTACGGCGATGAGATTATCGGAGTCATCGAACTCTATAACAAGCATTTCAAAGACAGCCTGCTGCCGGAAGGATTTTCCCGGGAAGACCAGCAGATACTGCGGGGGCTATCAGAGCATATCGGCATTGCCATGACCAAGCTCAACCTGATCCAGTACGATGCCCTGACCGGACTGCTGCGGGCCGAACCGTTTTTCGACAAGATCCTCCAGAAAATCAACTCCATGAGCAAGAGAAAAGTGGAGGAAGGGGCTTTTGCCATGGTCATGGGGGACGTCGACTGGTTCAAGCATTATAACGACCGCAACGGGCATGAAGCTGGAAACCGGCTGTTGCAGGAACTGGCCACGGTGCTCAAGCAGTCGGTGCGCGAGAACGACTTGATTTGCCGCTACGGGGGTGAAGAATTTCTGTTCTTCCTGGGCGGGGTCAGCACCCTGGAAGAAGCTTGTCAGCTCACGGAAAGAATCAGGCAGAATGTCGAGGACCATTACTTCCCCTACGAAGAATTTCAGCCCCGTAATAACCTGACCATGTCCTTCGGGGTCACCATTTTCCCCCGCCAGAAGGTTACAGGCGACGGGCAGCTGACCCGGGAAGACCTGAAACACCTGGTTCATGAATGCGACCTGGCCCTGGCCGAGGCCAAGGGCAAGGAAACCTGGAGGCTGCCGCCCTCGGAAGCCCAGAGCCGGCCGACCACCAAGAACATGGTCATGGCCTTCTCTCGAGACTGGGAAACTGAGAACCACCTGCGTCCGACGGTCACTTACCAGGAGAAACTATTCAAGGAAAAAAGGCATTTTCAGCGCTACTATACTTCCACCATCCTGATGTACCGTGATGACGGGCAGCTCAGGGTCTGCAAGACCATCAACCTCAGCCTGGGCGGGGCCAAGGTGCTGTCGGAAAAACCTCTGCCGGCGGCCAGGACGATGGACGTCATCCTGATTCTGGGCAAGAAAGCGCACCCGCTGAAGAGTGAAGTGGTTTATTCAGAAAAGGCCAGCCCCGATTCGACCAATTTTTATACCGGTCTCAAGTTCAGGGAATTGACCGGCGAGGATTTCCGAATTCTCGAAGGCTACTTCCAGGAAATCCAGAAAGAAACCTTCAACTGATGATTTCCTGGCCGGGGGTCCGGTTCAGGCTTCCAGTTCTTTTTTCAAAGCACCGTAATAAATGGAAGCTGGAGTGGTTCTGGCTTTAAAGGCAGCGGCCAGGTCGATTATCTTCTGCTCAAAGAGCAAAATATCATCAACCGAGCTCCAGTTTTCCACCGCCAGCAGGTCGGAGAGCTCTTCCAGCGTTTGCTGGTTGAGAAGGTCCTGGGTGAGGGCCGGGAAACGGAAATTTTTCTTCTTGGTCAGGAAAATTACCCGCAGCAGGTATTGCCTCAATCCTTCCTGCAGGCTGATGATTTCCTGTTTCAGATAAAACTGCTCTTTGGCCGCGGTGACGAAAGCCAGCTTGTAATTCAGCTTCTTGGCCTCCTCCACCGCTTCTCTTATCCTGGTCAGCAGTTCCTCGGCTTCCAGGATGTTCTTTTTACCCTTCTGGTAAAAACGGATGGGGCTGTAGCCGTTGGCCTGCTCCTGACGGTAGAATTCCTCCAGGTCCTGGCGGGAGACTCTCTCCAGGCTCTCCAGCGCGCTTCCGGGGATTTCCTGATTTTCTTCTGTCTTCGGTTGCCTGGCTTCCAGCCTCTCAGTAATGGTTTTCCTGATCTCTTCGGCCAGCTTGTCCTTTAAGCTAAGGGGTCTGGTTTCGGTCTGAGTCACCGCGGGTTCTGGCCGGGCCGCTGTTTCTTCTGGAGCCGGTCTTTCTTCCGGGGCCGGAGTTTCGACTTCTGAGGTTACCCCGACCGGAGGGGGCGATTCGGGTTTGGCCGGAATTTCTGCGGCCTGTTCTTCCGGCTCCACAGCCGGGGGCGCTGACTGCCCACTTTCCAGCAGCAGGAGTTCCTTTACTTTCCTGAGTTTTTCCAGTTCTGGAGTCAGGTCTATGCTCACCCTTTCGGCCTCGGCTGGCTGGGGCATTTCAGCCTTAAGCCCGAATTTTTCTTCCAGTCCCTTCTTGAGAAATGCGGCCCGCTCCATGGACTCCCGCCGCAATTCTTCCAGCTCTTCCTGCCACTGGTGGAGGGCTTTAAGATCTTCGGCCGTCGCCCTGGCCAGTTCCTCTATTTCCTTCTGCTTCCCCGTTATCCTCTCCAGGCAGTCGTTTATCTTCTGCAAAATTTCCTGGCGCCGTCCTTCAAACTGCTCCCAGACGTGGCCATATTCTTCCAGGGCCTGCCATTGCCGCCTTACCGCCTGTTCGATCTCGGACAGCTGCTGCCGGGCCAGCTCCCTTTCCTTTTGAATTCTTTCTTCCAGCGATTTTTCTATTTCTTCCCTCTGCCGCCGAAGGTAGTCTTCCAGCTGATTCTCTATTTCCTGGATGATGGATACCGGTTTTTTTATTGAGTGCTCGCTTTCGCTCATAGCCCTTTCCTTTGCCTTAGGTATTTGGCCCTGGCAAGGCTATTCTAAATTCAACCCGTTCTGCCTGTCAAGGCAAATCACGGGTGAGCTGATCGGGGAATTTGGTCACGGGGAGGGGGGAAACAACCTAACCAGAAGGGGCGAATCGCCGCCGCAAAAATCACCCCGCCGGGGACCGGCCTTTCTGTCTAACGGAAAGAAATTCTTATTCCTTCTGCTAAAGCTTTTCAAAAAACTTGCCTAAAATCATAATTTGATGTATACAGGTTTAAGGAAAATGAGCGGCGGAGCTAATCACAACCACCAACCGAAAATAGTCCTGATCGTTCCGGAAAGCAGGTTAAGGCAACGTCTGGCCGAAGTCTGCCGCCGGTTGCCAGCCGAGGTGGAGGAGGGCACCAACCTGAGCCAGCTGGCTTCGGCCAACAGCCTGAAAAACGCAGTCCTGGTTCTGGCCACCGACTCGGACGGCAGCCGTAAGGTGCTGGCTGTCATCAGGCAATTAAAAAAATCCTATCCGCGACTGACCGTCATCCTGTTGACCCCAGCCTCAGCCGCCGGTCACTATCTCCAGCCGCTTGAAGAAAATTTGATAGACTTCCTCTGCCCCAGGAATAATTTGCCGGTAATTTTTTCTGCCCTCCGGGCTGAAATCCAGAGGTGTCAGCTCAAGCTGGAGAACGAATACTATCTAAAAAACCTGACCAAGCTCAAACTGGAACATTCTCGCCACATCAGGAAGATGCTGGAACTCGAAGAAATTTATGACACCACGGTGGAGAACCTGATGACCGCCCTGGACCTCAGGGATGTTGAGACCTTCGGTCATTCCAGGACGGTCTCCAAGTACAGTCAGGTACTGGCTGAAGTCCTCGGTATCAGGGACCAATCAACGCTGGATAACATCAGGAAGGGAGCGCTACTCCACGACATCGGCAAGATTGCCATTCCCGATTCCATCCTGAAGAAGCCCGGTCCTCTGACCCCGGGGGAATGGGACAAAATCAAGCTCCACCCGGCACTCGGTTTCGGTCTGATCAAAGAAATGAAGCTCCTCAAAGAAGTGGGTAACATCATACTCTATCATCACGAGAAATACGACGGCAGCGGCTATCCCCGGGGACTGAAAAAGGAAGAGATCCCGCTGGAAGCCCGGATCTTCGCCCTGGCTGATGCTCTAGACGCTATCACCTCGCACCGTCCCTACCGGCCGGAGCAAGATTTCTTGACCGCCCGCCAGGAAATTGTCAACCACTCCGGGACCCAGTTTGACCCGTTGGTGGTCGAAGCTTTCTGCGCCCTGGAGCTCGACCGCTGGGAGAGAATCCGCTTCGAGACCACCAGACTGCTACCATCTTTCGAGGAATACCACCGCCTGGTCAGCCGCAAAAACGGTTAACCAGAATTAATCTGGCCCCTCTGCTTCAGCCTCCGTTTTTTTTCTGGCAGTCACTACCCTGGGCTGGCCGGAGTAATCCCTGGTGATCTCAGGCCTGGACCAGCCGGGGCCGAATAGTCTGAGAATTTCTTTTTCCTGTCCGGCCCCGAACTCAAAGACCAGAAAACCGCCCGGCCGGAGGCAGCGACCGGCCTGGCTGACCAGTCTGGCGATTATTTCCAGCCCGGTCGGACCGGCGACCAGGGCTCTGCGCGGTTCAAAATCCCTGACCGGCCGGTCGAGTTTTTCCCAGTCGCTCTCGGAAACATAGGGCGGATTGCTGACGATGACCTCAAACTGCTGCTTTCTTTTTATAAAATACTCGAGCAGGTCGCTGTGAACAAAGGTGATGTTTTGGACCCGGTTTTTGCTGGCATTTTCTTCTGCCAGCTTCAGCACTCTCCTGGAAATATCTGAGGCCACCACCCTGGCCCGGGGCTTTTCCCTGGCCAGAGCCACAGCCAGGTTGCCGCAGCCGGTGCCCACATCGAGCAGGCGGCAATCATCGGCGAGAGGCAGCGATAGCACCTTTTCCACCACCAGCTCCGTTTCCGGGCGAGGGATTAAAACCAGGCGGTTGACCTTGAACTCCAGGCTCCAGAATTCTTTCCGGCCCAGGAGATAAGCCACCGGCCAGCTTGATTGCCTCCGCCTGACCATGGTTTCCAGCTTCCTGACTAGAATCGACCTGACGGGAGAATCCAGCTGCCGGAAAAACTCGGATTCGTTCCAGGCGGCGGCCCTTTGAATCAGCAGCCGGGCTTCGAGGAAAGGGCAGGAAGAGAAACTCAAACGGCTGGCAGTCTGGCGGAAAAGTTGTTCCAGGTTTTTATATTTCAACTGGCTCTTCCGGAGACAGTCTCGATTTTTCTTCCTCCAGGGCCCTGGCCTGGAAATGGACCATCAGCCGCTCTATCAGGTCATCCATTTCCCCGTCCATGATGTTTTCCATGTTGTAGAAATTCTCGTTCAACCGGTGGTCGGTAAGGCGCGATTGTGGGAAGTTATAGGTCCGAATCTTCTCGCTTCTTTCCCCGCTGCCCACCTGTTTCCTTCTGTCCCGGGATATCTGACTCAGTTGTTCCTGTCGGGCTATATCCAGCAGCCGGGTCCTGAGAATCTTCAGGGCCTTTTCTTTATTGCGGTGTTGCGATTTTTCATCCTGGCAGGAAACCACTATCCCCGACGGCTTATGGGTTACCCTGATAGCGGTATAGTTACGGTTGACGTTCTGACCGCCGGGCCCGGAAGCCCCGAAAGCTTCGATTTTCAGGTCCTTGGGGTCAAGCTTCAGGTCGATTTCCTCGGCCTCAGGCAGAACGGCCACGGTGGCGGTCGAGGTATGAATCCGGCCCGAGGCTTCCGTTTTTGGCACCCGCTGCACCCGGTGTACCCCGCTTTCGTATTTCAGGAAGGAATAGACTCTTTTACCCTGAATGTTGACTATGGCTTCTTTAATACCCCCGATCGGGGAATAACTGACGTCCATCAGTTCCCATTTCCAGCCCTTGTGCTCGGCATATCTGGTATACATCCGGAGCAAGTCCTGGGCAAAAAGCGAAGCTTCGTCCCCGCCGGCCCCGGCTCTGATCTCCAGGATGACATTTTTCTCATCGTTAGGGTTCCGGGGCAGGAGGAGTTTTTTCAACTCCTGCTCCAGCCGGTCTTTCTTTTCCTTGAGCTGAGACAGTTCGGACTCGGCCAGCCGCCTGAGCTCGGGGTCTGATTGGCCATCAGTCAGGATGGATTCGGTTTCCCTGAGCTCCCTGACCACCTTTTTATAATCCTCGTATTTCCTGACCAGGGGTTCGAGCTCAGACCTTTCCCTGGATAATTCTTTTATTTTCTGGGGGTTAGATGAAATATTGGTGTCGGACAGAAGGGCAGTAATCTGCTTATATTTGTCCTCTAAAGCCTTTAATTCCTGAAGCATAAGGTTTATTTTTTAGTCTTGGTAGCATATTTCTTCCTGAATTTCTCTACCCGTCCGGCGGTATCGACTATTCTCTGTTTCCCGGTAAAGAAGGGGTGGCACTGGGAACAGATTTCCACTCTTATTTCTTTCTTGGTGGACCTGGTCCTAAAAGTATTCCCGCAGGCGCAGATGACGGTGCATTCCTGGTATTCTGGATGAATTCCTTTTTTCATGAACTTGTCTCCTCTTACTCTTAAGGCAATTGATTATAGCAGTTTTTGAACCGTCAGTAAAGGATGCCCTGGTCCCGGGACTTCTTCTGGAAAAGGTCCCAGTCCAGAGTGAAGGTGGCAGTCTTTTGCACATGACGGGCAATTTCGCGGTAAATCCTTGATTCCAGGTAGCCTTTCATGGCTTCGGTCAAGGGCAGGACCTGCTCTTCGGCCTGCCATTCATAGACCCGGCCCTCTTCATCCCTGACGCACCCCAGGTGAACAGCCCAGGCCAGCTGCCGGAAGGGGACATGACTGAACTGCTTCCTGATGGCCTTGATTTCACCCTCTTTAATGGGCTCAACAAATTGAAAATAGCGAGAGAAAAGGAGAGCATTATGAAAATAGGCGGGGAAAGCCACCAGAGCGTCAAGGTTGATCAACCGCCCCAGGTGCAGAAAGATTTCCAGGATTCTCTTGGACAGGCTGAGCCCGGGCTTGCTCTGTCCCGGCAGCGGTGGATGCTTATCATCAAAATCCAACCGGGGATTTTGCAGGGTTAGCCACTCGAACAGCAGGCAGTGCTGGGGCGGCAGCCTATAGCCATGCCGGCGGGGGGCGGAGAAGTTGACCTCGGCTTCCCTTATTTTCAGGTCAACAATCATCCGCTCTGGCTTTTCTTCTTCCCAGTAAATAAGCAGCCTCTGGACAGGGTAAGCCGAAGAATCCATCCGGTATTTAATCGGCCAGAGATTTTTTTTCTTGGCTTCCCGGAAAAAGCTCTTCTTGGCCAGAACGGCCATAACTTCTTTCAGCGTATAGCGACCGAGAAAAAGCAGCGAACCCCGGGCCGGCCCCAGGCCGGAAAACATTTCCTCCTCCTTGAGGACCGGTTCTTTTTCCCAGAAGGGCTCTACCTTACGGCCGCTTTTAGTCATCACTCACCCATCCGCTAACAGGCTGACTGTATTTTATTAAATTATCCATTTCAGTTCAATCAGATTCATTATCTTTCTTCTCATCTCTGGACGCAGCCACCACTTCCCCAGAATAAAAAGAAAAGATATCGTCACCGAAATCCACCTGTCGGAGCAACTTGAAATCCTGGCGTGAGGGCGAATAACGGCGATGATGTCTAATTACCAACAGACCGCCAGGCTTCAAGAGGCCACGTTTCCTGATTACCTTGAGCGGGTTACGTTCCTCCAGAAGCTGGTAAGGCGGGTCCAGAAAAATCAGGTCAAACTTTACCCCCTTCTTACCCAGCTCTATTACTGCCCGGTTGAATTCCTGGTTTAGCACCAGCCCTAAATCTTCAGCCTGGCAGCGGGCCAGATTGGTCTGGATAACTCTGGCGGCCTGGGGCAATTCCTCGATGAATACGGCCCGGCTGGCTCCCCGGCTCAGGGCTTCTAAGCCCACTGATCCTGTCCCGGCAAAGCCGTCCAGGAAAAGGGCATCAATCACTCTGGCCTGGAGGATGTTAAACAGAGACCCCCGGAGCTTGGCCGGCAGGGGACGGACTTCGGGGCAGTGAATCATTTTCAGCCTTCTGCCCTTAAACCGGCCGCCAATTATTCTTATCATTTCCTTCTCAATAGTGAACCAGGAGTTTTCCCGCTGCCGTTTCCAGACCCGCAATCCCTTCGGGCAGGTCATACCAGTCATCCAGGTGCCTGGCTTCCAGACCCTGGACCCGGGCGATAAGATCAATCAGGGCATTGATGACCGCCGGCTGGATTCTCTGAGTCTCAAGGTAAAGGCTGCTGAAATTAAGGCGGACTTTTCGCCCTTCCTGCTCCATCCGGGCCGTAAAATAAAGATTCTGGGAAGAAGCCCCTGGCTGCTGGCCCAGTTCAAGAACTATCCAGCCTTCGACCCGGCTGCCCGGAAATATTTTTAAGGTTAAAGATTTTAGACTGGAGGTTTGTTCCTGAATTAGATACTGGAAAAAAGCTGAGACCTGGGTTTCGCTGAACTCTGCCACCCGACCCTGGAAGCGACCGGTAGCCAGCCTGGAGCTGGCCGCCTCTTCCAGAAAATTAATCAGGGGCAGCACCTGGTCCAGGTAGTCTGGCTTATCCTGTCTGGCTAGAGACGGGGTGACCCGTGAGGGAAAGCCAAACAGAAGCAAAAAGACCAGGGCTAAAACGGGTAGCAAGATTCGGGCTGTCATTTTTTAAAATGCTACCAGCATTCGGGGCATTTGTAAATTTGTCTATTTTTTTACCAGATTCAGCCCTGGCCGGGCTGAATCTGGT
>JANLGB010000339.1 GCA_024653405.1 Candidatus Saccharicenans sp. | reverse complement strand
GAGGATAAAAATGGAAAAAAGGAAAAGCCAGAGCAGCCAAGCGATTAAGAGCCGGTTATCTGGCCGCAGGCCCATGGGGAAAAAGTCGCGGAGCCGGGACGGAGAAATCAAGACTATCAGAATGGTGGATGTGGCGGAAAAGTCGGAAACCCTGCGCACGGCTGAGGCCAGGGGAGAGGTGCGGATGTCGGCCGCCCTGCTGAAGATGATCCTGGAGAACCATCTGCCCAAGGGCGATGTGCTGGCGGCGGCTCGCCTGGCCGGAATTCAGGCGGCCAAGAAGACCTCGGAACTCATCCCGCTCTGCCATCCGCTGAGGCTCAGTTCGGTCGAGGTGGAAGTCGTGCCGGTCAGGTCCAAGAAGCTGGTTGAGGTCAAGAGCCTGGTCCGGGCGGTGGACCGGACCGGTGTGGAGATGGAGGCCCTGACCGCGGTGGCCGTGGCCTGCCTGACCGTTTATGACATGGGCAAAGCTTTTGATAAGAAGATGGTCATCGGAAATATTCATCTTCTTTCCAAGACCGGCGGTAAGAGCGGAGATTTCAGGTGGTAGCCACTTAGTTGAGGCAGAACATGATTTTTAGTGATTGCTGGGGGGAGAAGAAAGGGTAAAGGAGAGGGAAGGTTAACGAACCTGTTGCAAGTTAAGAATAAGAAAAATAGATAAAATGAATAAATAGATAAAATGAATGAGATGAAAAAAGATGAGTGAAGAAGAAACAATATAAGAAGCAATGAGGAATGAACATGAACCAAGAAGAAGGGACTAACAGGAAAAACAAAACAGGCCTTGTAGTCTCAGTTAACCTCAGTCGCACCAAGAGCGTCCGGAAAAAACCGGTCCCGGAGGCCAGGCTGATAGAAGATTACGGCCTGGAAGGTGATGCTCATGCCGCGCCGGGAATCAGGCAGGTGAGTTTGCTGGCCCTGGAAAGCATAGATAAGATGAAGAAGATGGGGCTGGAGGTCGGGCCTGGAGATTTTGCCGAAAACCTTACCACTTCCGGTCTGGACCTGGTAAACCTGCCCATCGAAACCAGGCTGGAAGT
>JANLGB010000338.1 GCA_024653405.1 Candidatus Saccharicenans sp. | reverse complement strand
GCGGCGGAAGTCGTTGATGTTTTCTTTTTTGCCTTTTTTTTGGAAATTGATTTTGACCTTGCTGGCAATAAATCTTATCCCCTTTCTTAGGAATTTAACGCCAGGAAAGATGCCTGGCTGTTCTGGGCAAGATCAGCCGACAGTTAATAATAATCAGACCATAATCTCAAAGAAAACGGCATAAATGATTCTTAGGACAATAAAGACTCCAGCAAGGAGAATAGTCGCGGTCGCCAGAAGCCGCAGAATTTTTTCGAAGGAAGAGGTTTGCTTCCAGGAAGGGGAAAAGGCGAAGAAGTGGTGGTAGCAGACTGTGCATTTATAGTGGCGTAGAGGAAGGGCAATGGACAGGAGCTTCTGCCAGAGCCGGCGCGGCCTGCGCTCCACTTTCTCGCCGCACTCGGGGCATTTGTGGTCAACGAGCGGATGCAGGTAAATTCGGAAACCCTGGATTTTCATCGTGAAAAAGGGGGACACACTACATATTTCCTATTTATTGCGCTGTGGTGATAGAGGGGGTAGAGGTTTCTCGTTGCTTTGCTTTCCCTCCCCCAGGTCTCAGCTAATGGTTTTTGAGCCATATGAGATATGAGTTGGCTGAAACAGCCGGTATATTAATTCGTTCTTCACGCTTGATAACGATTGCTTATGTCAGGTCGTCCCCTAATTAAAACGCCAAAAAATCAGGAAATATGTAGTGTGTCCCCCTTTTTTTCATCGGTGAGGAACCAGTTGGCCCACTGGCCGGCTTCCAGCACCATGGCGTTCCAGCCAAAACCGAAGGCAAAGGCCAGGCAGAAAAGGCGGAAGTAAACCTCAAAGCCGGGCGGGTTGGCCGGACCGAGGCCGAGGCCCAGACCAGCCTCGTCAGCTTTAAGCTGCGGGAATAATACCAGTGTCAGTATTATGCCGAGGATGAAGGTGGCCAGGGCCGAGTAAAAGTAGCGACGGTCAAAGCCCTGGACTTGGCCGTTGCGGAGCTTGCGCAGCCACGGGATGAGCGAGCGCGCCACTATCCCCAGGAAAAGTCCGACAATCTTGATGATAAACGGTGTGCTCATTAAATCTCCT
>JANLGB010000337.1 GCA_024653405.1 Candidatus Saccharicenans sp. | reverse complement strand
CCGAAAGGCTGTGTGGGTTCGAGTCCCACCTTCCGCACCACCTTTTTTATTTATGCCTCAAAACAAGCACGTCCTCCTCATCAATCCCTGGATATATGATTTCACCGCTTGCGATTTCTGGCTGAGACCCCTGGGTCTGCTTTACCTGGCGGCCATCATCAGGGAAAAAACCAATCTTGAAATAGATTTCCTGGACCTCCTGGACTGCGGCCGGGTCGAGAGCGTATACGGTTTTCGAAGCAGGGTAAAATCCGACGGCCGGTCCTCCTTTTATAAGGAAGAAGTTAAGAAGCCGGATTTGTTCCGTCATATCCCACGAAAGTTTTCAAGGTATGGCTGGCCCCTGGCCCAGGCCGAGGATTTCCTGAAGAGGCTGCCGCCACCGGAAGCCGTGCTCCTGACCTGCACCATGACCTACTGGTACCCCGGGGTGCAGGCAGCTGTCGAGCTGGTCAGAAAGGTGTTCGGCCGGGTACCGGTGATACTCGGGGGTATTTATCCCACCCTCTGCCCCGAGCATGCCCGCAGCCAGTCGGGAGCGGAGGTGGTGGTGGTCGGGGCCGGGGAGCACCAGGTCCTGTCCCTGCTGAGAGAAGTTTGCGGTCCTGAGATACTCAGGCCCGGTTCGGGTGAGGTCAGATTTACCGGGCTTGATTCGCTGCCCTTTCCGGCCTATGATCTTTATTCAGACAGGTCAACAGTCTGCCTGCTTACCTCCAGGGGTTGCCCGCTTAATTGCAGTTACTGCGCCAGTCGTCTTCTGTATCCAGGATTTGAACAGAGGCAGCCAGAGCGAGTGGTTTCCGAGATACTCCATTGCCGCGGCCTGGGAGCCAGGAATATTGCCTTTTACGATGATGCCCTGCTTCTCAACCAGGAACGGCATCTATCGAAAATTCTGGAGGCGGTGGTCGGGCTTCAGCCCGGCCTGAATTTTCATAATCCCAACGGCCTTTCTCCCCGGGCGGTCGACCGCAAGCTGGCGGTTCTCATGAAAAAGGCTGGCTTCTCCTCGATTTTTCTCAGCCTGGAAAACTCTGACCCGGACTGGCTCCGGCAGACCGGGCCGAAGGTGGATGCTACCGACCTGGAAAGAGCTTTGGACTGCCTGGAAAAGGCCGGCTTCAGCCGAGAGGAAATTTCTGTGTACATCCTGGTGGGTCAACCCCTGCAGACCCGTCA
>JANLGB010000336.1 GCA_024653405.1 Candidatus Saccharicenans sp. | reverse complement strand
CAAATCCCAGGATGGCGTTGAGGATGACCATGGCAATGATGGCCAGGGCATCAACCCATTCTCCCAGAAAACCGGAGATGATGGCTGCCGCTATCAGTACCCAGATCAAGAATGATTTGAACTGATCCAGGAAGACTTTAAGCGGCGAACGGCCGCGGTCCTCCTGCAGCTGGTTATAGCCATATTGCTGGAGCAGACCGGCTGCCTGGTCCGAGGTCAGCCCCCGTTTGAGGTCGGAATCAAGGCGGGAAGCAATTTCCTCAGGTGACATCATCCAGAATTTGGTTCCGGATTCTTTAGCGGCCATCAGACTAACCTCTTCCAACTTCAGTTTTGGAGCCCAACGGATTTATGATTATATCATTTCAATGGCAAAATCAGGATAGCCGGGGATAAGAATTTAAAATATATAGAAGAAACACGATAAGAGAGCAATTAGACCTTCAGCCGGCAAAACCAAAGCTGGCTGATAAAAATATTTCCCCAATCTTATACAACCGCATGCTCTAAATTCTTCCGACGAGGTTTTAGCTGCCCAGGCTGGAGCTCAGATGCCAATTACCCGGCTGCCTTTTGGATACTCTACCGTAAAATCAAGGGTGATTTCCTGTTTCTGCCGGGGCTCGAGCCTCAACTTCCAGGTAAGTATTCCCTTTTCATCCCGGCTTGAAGGCGCCGGCATAATTTTCACATCCTTAACTTCTATTTTCGTATTCTGGCTGACTGGAACCTGGTCCTGAACTTCAATCTCCACCGGGCGGTGTCTGAGGTTTTCCAGGGTAATCCGGAAGACCTGGTTGACTTTTTCATTCTTGCCCAGAAAACCAGGGCCGCTCTTTTCCCTTTTTACCAGTTCCCTTTTGACCTTGACCTGATTATCCTCCCCGAAGAATAACTCAAGCTCGTCGCCGGCCGGAATCAAGTTCAGCCCAAAAGAGCCGACAAAGTCCTGGGCTATGAACAGGTCAGCCCGTCCCGGGAGTAAGGGATAAGGCAGGATATTTTTGAAGCTCGACCGCAGGAAACACAGCTCCTGCAGCTTGGGAATCGACAGGTAATTAAAAGCAGCCGGCATTTTCTGGCTATCAATCGGCACCCGGCGTTCGGCCCCGTCACTGGCAATGCTCCAGGCTGTCTTTATTTCAAAATTTACACCGAACCAGGTCTCAACCGTTTCAGCCGTTTCTTCCAGA
>JANLGB010000335.1 GCA_024653405.1 Candidatus Saccharicenans sp. | reverse complement strand
CGGGTGGCTATCGCCCGGGCCCTGGCTAACCATCCCTCGGTGCTTCTGGCTGACGAACCAACCGGAAACCTGGATTCAGAGAGAAGCCGGGAAATTGGACAGGTGCTTAAGCATCTCAACGAGAATGATGGACTCACCATAGTCCTCGTTACCCATAACCAGGAGCTGGCCCTATCGGCCCGAAGGATCATGACTCTTAAAGACGGGAAAATCGTTGAGGAAAAAATCCGGTAGCCAAAATTTGAGAATTGGGAAAATTTTGGTATCAGGCCTTTCTCCGGTTTTACCCTCGCCTCTCAAAGAACGATTCCAGGCTTGTTCCTGATATTCAAGCAGCTCTATTATTTCTTAACCTGCTTTGTAAAATAATCTCGTAGTATAGACACTAAAGTTATGAGCATCCCCTGCCAAACCTTTTCGCAGAGAGAATTATCCTTATTCCCGCACCCTTAAGGTTTTAATCAGCCTCTTTAAGCTCAGGGCTGGTTGAAGAATTTTGCCCTATTTTTTCTCTTTCAGACCGGCCAGGGCTTTCAGAAAATCTTCCTTCAAGCTTCCGCCTGAGAAAAAGACCACCCCGTTGGTTCCGGCTTCCCGGGCCAGCTTGATTTCTTCCAGCATGATTTCTGGGGTGGCCTGGTTGTGGGAAGTCCCGATACCAATTCCGGGGCAGACCAAGACCGTTCTGCTCCCGGCCGCAGCCACGGTTGTTTCTCTTCCCGGGGTTCTCTCCTTGACATAAGTTCCCGCCGTGGCCTGGGTTTTTCCAGCAACCAGAGTCCCGGCTCCGCTCTCCCTCCTGATGGGCTCTTTCGCCACCAGCGCCCTTATCGTCAGCTTCTCAAATAACTGCAGGTCGTTGGTATAGAGCATCGGGCAGAGCATGTCCACCAGCCCTTGCCTGCCCCATGCCAACCAGTCCTGACCGATGAGCACCCGGGCGTTGTCGGGATCAGGGAAAACCGCGGCGCTGATTTTTACCTGGCGACCGGTTTTCTCAAGCTCCTCCCGCAGTTGCAGCACAAACCGCTTTACCTGCTCTCGGTTCCATTCCAGCCAGGCATTCCAGTAGGGATTGCCAGAGTCGCGGGCTTTCAGGGTGTTGAAGTCAAGGCCGGTTTCTTCCTTGAATAACTGGAGCGTCCAGGGGTCACGGCTGAAATAAGGTTCGGTCGGTTCGCAGGGAAAGCGAATGTAGTCCAGATGAACCCAGTCCGTCCCGTA